>JAHEXM010000119.1 GCA_023252115.1 Micrococcales bacterium
GTTCGGTCCTCGTCTGACGTTGACTGCGGGACTCGGTCCTGGGCAAGTTCTTCCCCGTGGGCCAGTTGTGACCATTGGCGACCGATGTGTGATCGGTCAAGGCAACGGAATAGTCGGCATGTCGTCCATCACCATCGGCGACGATGTGTGGACCGGTCACAACGTGTACATCACGGATTTCAATCACGGCTACGAAGATGTCAACGTTCCGCCGGGACTGCAGTTGAGCGCTCCTCGGCCTGTATCGATCGCCGACGGCGTGTGGCTCGGCAACGGGGTGACGGTTGTAGGCGGCGCAACAATTGGCAAAAACGCGGTGATCGGTGCTGGATCAGTGGTTACCGGCTCGATCCCCAATCATTGCGTTGCGGTCGGAAATCCAGCGCAAGTGATTCGCCGCTACGACTCCCAACGTGGCTGGATTCGCACCCGGCGATCGTCGGAATTGCCCGATGACGTCTCTGCACAGATTCTGGAACGCGCTGCTTCGAGGTGACTCTGCACGCTCTCGACCGGAGCCAGCCGGATCCGCTGTTCGGCTTAACGCGAGTTTTGTGTTTGCCGGGCCCGACATACCGTTTCCTCTAGTGAAACGTACCTGGCGGATTGGCGGCGTCGTGGCTCGTCCAAGTTCATTGATGGGCCCGACGATCGGTGCGGTCTTGGGCCTGATGTTGCTGGGTTCCGTTGCTCCTGGTCCTGCTTCCGCATCTGCGTCGAGCACAGACTCAAGCCCGGCGCAGACACTTACTCAGCCCAGCCCGGTCGGCCAGTCAATAACAAACAGTCGATCATTTCGTCATCGGCCCGTTGATCTGCATGGGCGGGATCTGCGAAAGGCGGACTTATCGCGAATCGACTTGCGCTACGCCGACCTTCGAGGTGCCGACCTAAGGGGCACCAACCTGCGCGGGCGTGATTTGCGCGGTGCAGTACTTCGCCGCACAAAATTGAATCGCGCAAATCTGCGTGGTGCAGTTTTGACCAATGCCGATCTGCGTTCTGCACCGATGCGTCGGGCAGTCTTGCGCCGAGCGAATTTGGCAGGTGCCAACCTTGGCCCAATTCACCGAACCCGAACCAAGTTGAGCACTCGCGCAGCAAACTCCTGCGGCTTGGACTGTCGTGGAGCAAACCTGACCAATGCTGACCTCAACTATGCCAATCTGAGCAGTGCGATTTTCGCATTCGCGAACCTCAACGGCGCAACTTTGCGTCACGCGACGCTTTCGTCAGCCGTCTTCTACTCGGCAACCATGCAACGTGCCGACCTGACGAATGCGACCCTAATCGCCACCATCTTTGTGGCCGCGAACTTGACCCGGGCGACACTGACGGGTGCCATCATGACGGCTGCCGATCTCTCACTTGCGAATCTCAATAGCGCGATTTTGATCAGTGCGCACATGCTCGGAGCAACAGCCACGGGTGCGAATTTCCCTTACGCCACGCTAAACGGCGCTTCATTTCTGGGTGCGCAGATATCCGATACGTCTTTCATCCATGCCGAAATGGATGGCATGGACTTCACAAGTAGCTATGTGAACAGTCCAGATTTCTCGTCGGCCAGCCTCACGGGCACCAGTTTCGTTGGTGCGACACTCATCAATGGCAACTTCACCGGAAGTGATCTGTCAAACGGCAGTCTTCAGTTCGCGCAGATCTCCTCGTCGAACTTCACCGGTTCCAACCTGACGAATACGGCATTCTTTGGAATCATTCTTAGTGGGCAAATCTATTGCCCTGATGGCGCACTTCGAGGAGTCGGTGACTGCCCGTTCTAAGAGTTTGACTTCGGGCAACCAGTTGCTGGAATCACCGAAATCCACGACAGCGAGAACCTCCAGGGCTTTCGTGCTCAGCCGTTCTGAGCAATCGACAAGATGGCTGTGTTACTGGTTACCTGACGGTTTCAGTCCCACGGTGAAAGATCACCGCGGGACTGAATGTCCCTTGCGCCAATGCACTGATGGCACTGGCAAGCGGTGCTAATGCGCAGTCAATGTTGCCGTCGGCGTGTGCGTGGGCGTGCGAGTTGCCGTTGCTGTCGGGGAATGGGTCTCGGTCGGCGAGAAAGAGGGCGTTGGCGATGTGCTCGGAGTGGCAGGTTTGCTGGAACTACAGGCACTGATCGCTAACACGGCGAGTAGGCCGCAAGCCCCGGCGGCGGCAATACGTTTTGCAGATGACATGAATCTCCCTCAGCATTTCTTAGTGTGCGTACACATTTGCACGAACGAGCTGCCGCGAAATGTACCGGGAACCAACCGCGATACGAGTGTGCGACTTGTTTGTTCTGTGGGCTTTCTGCCGTGGGTGGGCAGCTTTCAGCGATTGGTGCGGCATGTCGAACCCAACAGGGTCGAATGCAGGACACGATTGCACCTATGGCTCATTTGGTTCGCTAGTACTCCACCAAACTCTCCACGGCCATTGACGTTTCGCCGTCGCCAATGTTCATCACGCGTTTATCGGTGGGCGCAAAGGGACTCGAACCCCTGACCCCCCACGAGGGAACAGCCAGTCCCCTCGGTATCAATGGGTTCCGAACAATTTGTGTGCCACGGAGTGACACCAATGGACACGCATGCACGTCAATTCACCACGAGTGGAGGATTGATACCTGGTTCGTGAATCTCACCGTTAGACCTTCCGTTGAGGGAGGTCAACATGGCTAGCGCAAAACGGCGTCGGCGACCAAACGGTTCTGGCTGGGTGGACCAACTACCGAGTGGTCGCTGGCGCGCGCGATTCAACGGTCCCGATGGCGTCATGCGCGCTGCGGATCAAACGTTCTTCACAAGACTGGATGCGCAGGCCTGGCTGGCGCAACAGCAAGATCGCGTTCGGCGGGGCATCTGGATCCCGGACTCACGCGACAATCGAAAGCTAAAGACATTTGAGAGTTATGCAAACGCTTGGCTCGAGCAGCGCCCCTTGAAACCAAGCACGAAATGGCACTACCGCAAGATTCTGGACAGCAAGCTCATCCCCGCATTCGGATGTGAAGTAATGCAGTCGATTTCACCGAGTCAAGTGCGGGGCTGGTTTAGCTGTCTCGACAAGGCGCATCCGACAGCAAACGCGCATGCATACGGGCTCTTGCGAACCATCATGAACACAGCTATCGAAGATGAACTCATCGAGGCGAATCCTTGTCGAATTCGTGGAGCCGGCCGGGCAAAAGTTCAACACAAGGCGATCCCGGCAACCTTGAGCGAGCTTGACCTAATCGTCGCAGCCATCCCGAGCCGATACAAATTGATGGTGTTGATTGCTGCATGGTGCGGACTACGATTCGGCGAGCTCGTCGAGCTACGTCGGTCGGATATCGACACAACGAACAGGACGATCTGCGTTGAAAGGGGTGCGTCACTTGCTTTTGGCGAAGTCGTCATAGGCACGCCAAAGACCGATGCTGGAAGACGTGTGGTCGCGATACCGCCCCACTTGATCGCGGCCTTCGATGCACACTTGAGCACACAAATCGGTCCCGAGCGTCACGCATTGTTGTTCCCAGCGCGACATGGCGGGACTATGGCGGCATCGACGATGACAAAGGTTTTCAAGCGGGCGTGCCGCAAAGCCGGACGCCCCGATCTGACACTGCACATGATGCGACACACCTCCGCCACGATGATTGCGGCCACGGGTTGCACGCTCAAAGACGCCATGATGAGGCTTGGTCACGCCACCCCCAGCATGGCGCTTCGTTATCAACATAGCCTCGAGGGACGCGACCAGGCGATTGCTGAAGCACTGTCGGAGTTCGCTGCCGCCAAGGCGATCACCCTGCGCGCGCCATCGATTCACACGCAATGAACCCTTTGGTATCAGTGCAGTCGTGAGAAGGGCTTCTGCTCGAGCGGCGCGACCACTCCGCATCCACTAAACCTCCCATCCGGCCTCGAGCATCCACTCACGAACAATCTGTGGGTCCCGGCCGAGGCGCATCGCGATCTCGCGAGGTGAAAGGCGCTCACCTACATCGTGCGCCATTTCGCGCGCATAGTCATCCAGCCATTGATAAACGGTGGACCGACTCACACCGCACACCTCGGATATTTCGGTGACAGCCATGCCCTTGAAGTGGAGAAGACCGACCGTCATTAAGCGTTCGTGAACCGCCTCAGAGTACGAAACCTGGGCCGCTTCCATTAACGCTCGGACATAAGACTCTGTGGCTGCGTCGTTTGGGTACAACGCGATACCGCCCCCGAAATCATCGAGCAGTTCCGTTCGCGATGGCTTCGCAACGTACTCGGCCATACCCCAGGCTTGGAGCAAGCGGGCGCCGAGCGTGCCAGCTTCTACGGTTCCAAAACTCTCAGGGTCCGCACCGACAATTGGCTCCGCGAAGAGTTCGCTTAACTTCTCGTCGGCGAACATCTCTTCGAACTCTGCCCAGCTATCAACTTCATTCTCGTGGTTGCCGGGGATCGCAGCGTATTCAAATTCGCGTCGCGTCTTCGGGTTTTGCAGCGGGTCGAATGGGTCTAGCAGGTAACGCTTGACAGTTACAGTGCCGTCGTTGCTCACAAGTATCGCGTCGATCATTTCTATCTCTACCATTTTCTCAACCTAGCACACAGTGTCTGATTTTCCGACAACTCGTATGGAATGTCTGATTTTCCGACACTGCAAGTGAAACTTTCGCGCCTTGGGCATCCAGCCGATGGGCGCAGCATTTAGGCAGCGGAAACCATCATGCGCCGGTGCCTCGAAATGCAACAGTTCGACGTAAGTCATACCAAGGCCAACCGCCGATGGTCGGCCTGAACCCTTCGCATGCTCCGTCTTGTTCGGTTCGTCACGAGTTTGGGCCGATATATGAGCCTGACCGCTTTTACCCGCAAACCTTTGGAGCCCCCGTGCTTTCAGAACCAGATCCAGCGGAGGAACCGAATATCTCGGCCGCCGCGGCAGAGGAAATACGACTCGAAGAAGAACTATGGCTTGAGCTCGAAGAACAACTGGAGCTCGAGCGCCTCGCGCGCGATTTTGAGGGCCTCCATTCCTTGGACGTCTCGGAGATGTGTGGCGGGTATGAGCCACCCGAGCCGGATGCCGTCGCCGAGAGCAAAGGAAACCGCAGCCAGAAACATCGAAGGCTTCGGGATGCTCGGCGATCACCGTGGAACGAAGATCCCCTGCCATTCGAAAATGAAGGGTGACTGACGACATGAATCCGGGGCCTGACGCGCCGGAGCTGCCGGTGGTCAGTACGAAACTAGACGAGCCAGCACTCGAGCCTGAGATCACAATCGCCCAGGCAGCGCAAATCAAGCAAGTTTCGACTCGGACAATCCGACGTTGGATCGCCCAGGGCTTCCTTCCGGCGTACCGGGTTGGACCTACCCTGGTCCGAATCAAGCGCTGCGACCTGGACAGGTTGGGTTTCCGCATCCCAGCAGCTGACTGTTAGCTGCGTTACCCCTCAGCGCGCTCAGTCCATAGCCACACGCCCTCGCAAGTAAAAAGCGATGACTGATCCGCGCTACTGCGCTCGCCACGACCGTGAAAGGCGCCTGCAATCGAGGGGTTTCCCGACGATTCAATCATTTCGGCGTTCGGGTCGTGACAAATCAAGAATTGCTCTGATCCGCGGCGTAAAAGGCGCCGGACGGGTGCATGAACTGCAGTTAGTCACTCCACCCGAGTCAGACGCCCGTCATGATGAACACACTGAAGTCTTGTTACGGATGCTACGCGCCAAGACGTAGTCGACAGAGGGACTTAAATGGGCAAGAAACGGCAGAGACCTGACGGCGGAGATGTCCCGGGTCGGGACGCAAAGAGCGTTAGGCGTGCCATTCGGAAATTGGGTCTGCCGGATTCGCGCCAATCGCCTGAGACTTGGTATGCACAGGCCAGCGCAACCCTGCCCGAAACGGATATTGCCAACGTCTTCAAGTCGGGCGGAGCAGAGGCGTCAGATTATGACGAAGCGTACAAGTCGTTCGATCACGCGCGCATTCTCTCAGCGGGCTGGCGATCCCATATGTTGGAACTGGAATGCATTTGGATGTTGCCCATCCTTAGACGAGCCATCCAAGAACGCCGAGCATAAGAA
>JAHEXM010000120.1 GCA_023252115.1 Micrococcales bacterium
GCTCGTCATATCGGGCCGGTCGCTTGTATGAGCAGGCCCGCGCCGTACGCTAATTCCCATGGCGCGTAAGGACGGAAAACCAGGTCGACTCAAGCAGATCCTCGAAACCTACAAGCTCATCGCGAAGAGTGATCGAAAAATTGGGTTCATTTTGGCTGGGATCTTTCTGGGTACTTGGGCGATCTTCATCATCGTTGGCCTCATTGTCGGCCTGGTCTTGTGGCTCACCGTCATCGGAGCTTCAGTAGCCCTGCTGCTGACCACCGTCGTGTTCGGTCGACGGGCCGAAAAGTCCGCCTACGCCCAGATCGAGGGCCAGCCAGGTGCCGCAGCTGCGGTTCTGAAATCGCTGCGCCAGGGATGGTTCGTGACTCCAGCGGTGACTCTGACCAAGAATCAAGATGTCATTCACCGTGTGGTCGGCAAGCCCGGGGTAATCCTGGTTTCGGAAGGCCCTGATTCGCGGGTCTCCTCGCTGCTAGCCAACGAGCGCAAGAAGACGGCTCGCTTCGTTCCCGAGGTTCCTATCTTCGAGATTCAGGCGGGCAATGACGCCGGCCAGGTTCCGCTGCGCAAGCTGAACAAGGCCGTCCAGAAAGAACCAAAGTCACTCAAACCAGCGCAGGTCACCGAGGTTCGCAAGCGCCTCGAAGCCCTCGGCACCCAACCAATTGCTGCACCCAAAGGACCAATGCCCAAGAGCGTGCGCGCTTCGCGCGGCCCTCGCAAGTAACAAAACCCAAGCAGCTGGCTAGCGGCTGCGAACGACAGCCGTTCCGGCGGCACGATCATGAAGTCCACGGCCGTCCCGATCCCAAATTGCGGCAGGCACCACTAGGCAGAGCAGAATCGTGCGCAGTGCCGCCCGCAGTGGATCAACCATCGGTCGACTCAGCGAAATCACCCGAATCCCCAGCAAACGCTGCCCGAACGAGGCACCCCCCAGGATCGTGAACACGCATTTGACGATCGCGAAGATACCGAGAGTCACCAGTGCCGAACCCTGGGTGCCATAAGGAAACTGAGGGAAAAGCAGCTGGCCGATAATCGCGCAGCTAATCCAGTCAATGAATAAGGCGATCAGACGGCGCCCAAGACCCGCGATTGAGCTTGGTCCGGACTGGGGTAACCCCAGGCGTTCACCGCGATATCCGATATCGATCCCCGAGACTTCGAGGGCTTCACGTGGGCCCGAGACCCAGGTCGAAATATCGCGGCGATCCATGTGATGAGGCTAACTCCCGGCAACGATTGGCGGCCCAAGACCCCAACATTCGACCCCGAAATTCTGCTCCGTTACGCGCGCGCAACAATCGGGACACGAAGCCGACACGGCCCGCGTTTACGGTTTGGTCAAGACGCGGACCTGCCGCGCTTGAAATAGGCGTGACGCCACACCCGGCCGCAACGTCAACTGTCATCGCAATGCCACGGGGGGTCGGACCCCCTGCGGCTCGAGGAGGGGTGAATGTCTAAGCACCCGGAGTTCAAGAACGCCGACGATGTGCAGAAGTTCATCAAGGATGAGAACGTCAAATTCATCGACGTTCGATTCTGCGATCTGCCCGGCGTCATGCAGCACTTCAACGTTCCAGCTGAAACGGCCTATTCGTCAGGCCTGTTCACCGAAGGTCAGATGTTCGATGGTTCGTCGATTCGCGGGTTCCAGGCGATTCACGAATCAGACATGAAATTGATCCCTGATGTCACCACCGCATATGTGGACCCGTTTCGGGCCGAGAAGACACTGATCATTAACTTCTCGATTCGCGACCCGTTCACCGACGAGCCCTACAGTCGCGACCCACGTCAGGTTGCCGCAAAGGCCGAGGCCTACTTGGCCTCGACCGGCATCGGTGACACTGCCTACTTCGGTGCCGAAGCGGAGTTCTACATCTTCGACTCGGTTCGCTACCAAACAGATGATTCAAACGCTTCCTTCTACGAAGTGGACTCAATTGAGGGCGCATGGAACACCGGCGCCTTTGAGGACGGCAAGAACCTGGGTTACAAGACGCGGCACAAGGGCGGCTATTTCCCTGTTCCACCGTTGGATCACTACGCAGACCTACGTGATCAAATGTCGCTCAACCTGATCAACTCAGGTCTTGAGCTTGAGCGCGCACACCATGAAGTCGGTACCGGTGGGCAAGCCGAGATTAACTACAAGTTCAACTCGTTGCTCAACGCTGCTGATGACGTGATGAAGTTCAAATACATCATCAAGAACACTGCATGGGCAGCTGGCAAGACGGTGACTTTCATGCCGAAACCGCTTTACGCCGACAACGGTTCAGGTATGCACAGCCACCAGTCGATCTGGAAAGCCGGCAAGCCGTTGTTCTACGACGAGCTTGGCTACGCAGGTCTTTCCGACGTGGCGCGCTGGTACATCGGCGGTTTGCTTAAGCACGCTCCGGCGTTGCTCGCGTTTACCAACCCGACGGTGAACTCCTACCACCGTTTGGTGCCAGGCTACGAAGCACCGATCAACTTGGTGTACAGCCAGCGCAACCGTTCGGCATGTATCCGTATCCCGATCACCGGATCGAACCCCAAGGCCAAGCGTCTTGAGTTCCGCGTGCCGGATCCGTCGAGCAACCCGTACCTGGCGTTCTCGGCAATGCTGATGGCTGGTCTTGACGGAATCAAGAACAAGATCGAGCCAGCTCAACCGGTCGACAAGGACCTGTACGAGTTGCCGCCTGATGAGGCTGCAGCAATTCCAACAGTTCCCGCATCGCTTGATGGTGCCCTCGATGCACTTGAAGCCGACCACGACTTCCTCGGCGAGGGCAACGTGTTTACGCCCGACCTCATCGAAACGTGGGTCGACTACAAGCGCGAAAACGAGATCGATCCGATTCGTGTGCGTCCACACCCGCACGAGTTTGCGATGTATTACGACATTTAGAACCCGCTACTGGTGAGTATCAGTCATATGCGACTGAATCTCACCACTTGCGCGAAGCACGATGGCCCGTCACTGGATCTTTCGGTGGCGGGCCATCTTGTTGTCGGGGTCCTGGTTCGAGATCGCCTAATCCACAGCGATCTCGCAAACTCGTCGATGCATTCTTGAATCTCGTTAACGTAGTCTCGTTCTCGTGTGTTCAAGAATCTTCTGGTCGGATAACCCGATCGCCGCTGTTGCTGCCCGAACCATGGACTGGGCAATCTCTGACGAACCCGAAATCTGGGTACTTCCCAGGGGGATGGCGCGGACGGGTGGCGATGATCCACGCGCTCTGGAATGGGTCTCGAAGTACGGCAGTGTGACGGTGTCCGGCTTTGGCGTAGGTATCACGGACGGGATCAACGAAGCTGGTCTCGGCTACCACTTGCTCTACCTAGAAGAGACCGTTTATGAAGCCGCCGACAGCCGTCCGACAATCTCGAATACCCGCGTTATGCAGTACGTCGCAGACACCTGCGCAACGGTTACGGAAGCTGTAGCGGCACTCGAACGCGTTCGCATCTACTCAACTCCAGTGAATGGGGAACACCTGGGAGTGCACTTCTCGTTTGAGGATCCCTCGGGCGACACCGCGATCGTCGAGATCGTTGACGGCGCGAAGCGAGTGCATCACGACCGCTCTTGCACGGTGATGACGAACAGCCCTATCTACGAGGAGCAGCTAGCGAATCTCAGCAAATACCGGCCCTTCGGGGGCGAACTTCCGCCACCGGGCAACATTCTTTCTCCCGATCGTTTCGTGCGCGCGAGCTACTTCTTGCATTACCTGCCGCAACCGACGTCTTACGCAGAAGCACTTGCGGGCCCCGTCCTTGTGGCACGCAACGTTGCAGTGCCGCCGGGCGCGCCATATGACGACTTTGGCGTCTACCCCACGTGGTGGATCAGTGCGATCGATGTCACCCACCGCGCGTATCACTTCCAAGTTTCGACGAGCCCAAATCTGATTTGGCTCGATCTCAATGACCTCGACTTTAATGAAGGTGCAGACGTACTGCACATTGATCCGAAAACCGATGGCTTGATCGGCGACGTCCGGGCTCAGCTTGCGCCTGCGGCGCCAATCTTCTGAGCGCACGAGTTGGCCTTCACGTGTGTTACAGGCTTTCGGCGTTGCATTGAGAATTGTTACCGGTGGTCACGACCAGGGTTGTGTCCAGATGTTGGTCCTGAACGACTGAGCCTGGCCGCCGTTGGCCGGGACTGCCTTCATGTGCGAACCCTGGGCCGTGTCGAACAGACATTCCCACTGGTTCGGCAACCCCTGAACAGTGAAGGGGGTTGGGGCCTTGTCATTGCGAGACCCAGTCGCGGCGACGCACACTTTGCTCTTCAGTGATTGCACGGTGGCGACAACTTTTTGCGCATCCGAGCAGCTGACGTTTGTCAGAATGAACAGGCCCATCGTTCCACCGCCGCTTGCCGGGGCCTCGCACGTAGGAACTGGGGGGTTGGAGTGCGACACGGCGGCGTTCTGAGTTGCGGCACCACACCCGGCCACGGCCACCGAAGCGACAGCCGCGATGGAGACCACAATTGCAACGGTTGCGATCTTCATGAATCAAAAACACCATGACCGTTTGCCTTTGTCATCTTCGCCGGACTCGTTCGGAGCATCTGACATCGCGCTAGGAGTTAGCTGTCGACAGCTGATAGCGGTCGCGCGATGTCCTCTAGGGACCGACCTTCGGCATTCACACCAAGCACGATCTCGACGACACCACCCACGATCATGATTCCCGCACCGACCAAGTACCCGATGAAGAGCTTGAACGGGTCTGATCCATCACCAATGAGATGCCCGTAGAAGACCGGCCCGAGTGCACCAAAACACTGAGCGATCGCAAAAAACACAGCGATTGCTTTTGCTCGAACTTCAACCGGGAAGATTTCGCTGACAGTCAGGTAGGCAGCGCTCGCTCCTGCTGACGCGAAGAAGAAGATGATGCACCAGGCGATTGTTTGAGTCACCGCATTGAGCAGGCCCGCATCAAACATCCACGCACTAATCGCCAACAGCGCGCCGGACAAGATGTAAGTACCAGCGATCATCTTTTTCCGACCGAGCGTGTCAAAGAACTTACCCAGCAAAAGCGGCCCAGCAAGGTTCCCAATGCAAAACGCGATCAAAAAAACCGGAGCCGTCTTCGGGTTGACGCCATAGAACTTGGTCAACACCAATGTGTAGGTGAAGAAGATCGCGTTGTACAAGAATGACTGGGTAATCATCAAAGTGGCGCCGAGCGTGGCACGGCCCGGATACAGCCGGAACAGCACTCGCAACAATCCGATGTAGCCGACATTGGGTTCGGGTTTCATCGCGATGGATTGCGACTCAGCGACCGGCGCAAGTTCGAAACCGCTCTTCTTGACCTCTTCCTCAATGAAGTCAATTGACTCGTTGGCTTCGGTCATCTTGCCGTGCATCAATTCCCAGCGCGGACTCTCTGGCAAATGGCGCCGCACTAACAGGATGACCAGAGCCAGAATCGGGCCAAGCAAGAAACCCAAACGCCAGCCAAGGCTCGGCGCAAAGAAGTTGAGGAAGAACAGCGAAGCAAAGGTGCCAATAATTGCGCCAGCCCAATAAGTGCCATTAATTCCGACATCAACACGTCCGCGATATCTAGCCGGAATCATCTCGTCGATCGCTGAGTTGATCGCCGCGTACTCGCCACCGATTCCCATGCCCGCTACGAAGCGCGTTGCGTACAGGAAGAAGACCCAGCCTGGTCCTGATCCCAACGTGAAGGCAGTGAGTCCACTTCCAACTAGGTACACGCCAAGCGTGACCATGAAGAGCTTGCGTCGACCAAGTCGATCCGACATGCGTCCGAATACAAGTGCGCCGACGACTTCACCAACCAGGTACACCGAGGCAATTGCACCCGCAGCTGTCGAGGTCAATCCAAGAGTGTCGGGCTCTGTCAGGACGCCGGTAATCGAGCTTGCAATGGTGATCTCTAGGCCGTCAAGGATCCATGCCACACCGAGCGCGATGATCAGGCGTGTGTGGAACTTCGACCACGGCAGTCGGTCAAGTCGAGCGGGAATCGTG
>JAHEXM010000121.1:0-3400 GCA_023252115.1 Micrococcales bacterium
GGCGCGACATTCGTTGCTGCGCAAAGCCAAACCGTTCAGTACCTCGGCGTCGCAGTGTTTACCGTCTCGATTGTGGCCGCACAAAATTCGAGCGCAATTGTTGTTGACCGGTTGGGCCTTGGGCCAGCAGGAGTTCAGTTTTTCACGGCCAGGCGCGTCATCGCCGCTGCGATCGCAACCCTGGGTGTGGTCATTGCCGTTTACCCAAAGATAGGGATTACGAGCTTTTCGATCACGGCGCTGGCGTTTGCATTGACAGCAGGTGCGCTGATCGCGATTCAGCAAGCCATCAACGGTCGGGTTGCAGTTACGGCGGGATCTCCGTGGACGGCAGGTTTAACTAACTTCGTTGTTGGTTGGCTCGCGCTCACCTTGGCCTTGACTATCGAGCATGTGGTCAACGGAAAGCCACTCCATGCAATCCCTGCACCGTGGGTGCATCCCGAACTGTGGATCGGAGGCCTAATCGGAATTGCCTTCATCGTCGGGGCCGCCATGGCCGTTCCGACTCTTGGCGTGTTGCTGTTTGCGTTGTTATCGATTGCTGGTCAGGTCGGCGGCGCACTGCTGGTTGATCTGGTGTTTCCAGAACCCCAAGCGCCGATTACCTGGTGGATCGTTGCGGGTACTGCAGTCACTGCAGGGGGAGTTGCGGTGGCAACGCTTAGCAAGCGTCGGCAGCAGCCGGATGAGTCGCAACTGGCAGAATCAAGCAAGTGAGCGCGACCATCCTTGACGGCAAGGCAACGGCTGCCGCAATTCGGCAGGAACTCAAAGGCGAAGTCGCTCAGCTCGCAGCCAGTGGCGCACGGCCCGGGCTGGCAACGGTTCTTGTCGGGAACGATCCAGGAAGCGCCTCTTACGTCGCTGGAAAGCATCGTGACTGCGCTGAGGTTGGTATTGAATCTATCCGAGTTGAGCTGCCGGCCGATGCGAGTCAGGCGGATGTCGAGTCAGTCGTGGCTGAACTCAACGAAGACACATCCTGCACGGGGTTCATTGTTCAGCTACCCCTACCTTCCGGTCTGAGTCAGCAGGCAGTTCTCGAACTCATGTCGCCAAAGAAGGATGCTGACGGGTTGCACCCAATGAACTTGGGGCGTCTTGTTCTTGGTGCGAGCGGGCCGCTGCCCTGCACGCCGCGCGGAATCGTCGAACTGTTGCGTCGCTACGAGGTCGACATCCATGGTGCTGACGTGTGCGTGATTGGTCGCGGGGTGACTGTCGGTCGTCCGCTCGGCCTACTGCTGACACGCAAAACCGAGAATGCGACTGTCACGTTGTGCCATACCGGCACGAGCGATCTTGGTGCACATACGCGCCAGGCTGACATTGTCGTGGCCGCTGCCGGTGTACCTGGTTTGATCACGGCGGACATGATCAAATCAAATGCTGCTGTGCTTGACGTAGGTATTACCCGCACTGACGCGGGCCTAGTGGGCGACGTTGATCCAAGCGTTGCTGAAGTCGCTGGCTACCTGGCGCCCATGCCTGGCGGGGTGGGTCCCATGACGCGAGCCATGCTTTTAGTGAATGTCGTCGAGGCGGCAAAGGCTCAACTGGCGTACCGTGGGGGATCGTGAGCAATATTTCGGGCCTGCCAGCTGGATCACCTGATCCTGATGAGGTTGACGATGACGGCGCCGAGATTCCCAGCAACGTGGTCCCACTGCGACCTGCAGATTCCGAGAAGGTCAGCGTCGCTCACCTGCTCGACAGGCACCCGGCGGGTAAACGCGTTGGCGTTCAGCGACGGCCAGATGACGTCGCACCGGTCAGCCTCAACGATGCTCCACTGTCCATCGCTCACTGGCCCATCAGCTTGGTTTTAGCGGGTGTTGCCGGATCGTTGTTAGTCGTCGTGGTCGACTCGTTTCGTCGGGGCGCCCTGCTGATGGCAGTCTCTGTCTTACTGGCGTTCTTCCTGCGTTTGGTGCTGAACGAGCGGGAAGCCGGGCTGCTCTGTGTCAGAAGTCGCCGAACGGACTTGCTCGTTCTCGGGGTCTTGACCTTGGCGATGATGGTGTTTGCCATCTGGGTACCGGCGCCGAACTAGCTCGGCAGCGCGCGATAAAGTCGCCGCATCGCACCCTCTTGACGTCGAGCGGAAGGCACATCAGTTCATGGCGCGTCACGGCAAACTTACGGTGATCGGGGCCGGCTTTTACGGTTCGACAACAGCCATGCGGGCAGCTGAATACGACGTTTTTGACACCGTCGTTCTGACCGACATTCTGGATGGCAAAGCCGAGGGTCTGGCTCTCGACATGAACCAGGCGCGCTCAATCGAAGGCTTCGAAACCAGAGTCGTCGGCCAAACCACCACTCCAGATGGCGGCGGATACGAAGCAATTTCGGGCTCGGACGTGGTGATCATTACGGCTGGCCTGCCGCGTAAGCCTGGGATGAGCCGGATGGATCTCATCGAAGTGAATGCCAAGATCGTCAGGGGAGTGGCTGAGCAGATCAGCAAATTCGCACCGGACGCTGTCGTGATCGTGGTGTCGAACCCGCTTGACGAGATGACGGCGCTGACCCAGAAGGCAACAGGATTTCCGCACGATCGAGTTTTTGGCCAGGCGGGCATGTTGGACACCGCGCGTTTTACGCACTTCGTGTCCGAGAAGCTCGGTGTTCCGATCGGTTCAGTGAAGACGCTGACGCTCGGATCACATGGCGACACGATGGTGCCCGTTCCATCGCTGTGCACCGTGGACGGCAAGCCTTTGCGCGATTTCTTGTCGGAAGCAGAGATTGAGGAACTCGTGGTGCGCACCCGCAATGGGGGTGCTGAAGTCGTGGAGCTTCTCAAGACTGGTTCGGCGTACTACGCGCCATCAGCAGCGGCAGCTCGAATGGCCCGGGCAGTGATTGAGGACTCCCACGCCGTTCTACCGGTCTGTGCCTGGGTGACCGGTCAGCACAACGTCGAGGGTGTGTACCTGGGCGTCGAGGCCGAAATCGGCAAAGAGGGAATTCACCGCATTCATGAGACTGAGTTAGAACAGGCTGAGTTGGCTTCTCTGCAAACGGCTTCCGAGGCCGTGCGTGCCAAGCAGTCTGACGTGGCCAACCTCTAACTGTGGGGCTCTTCTAGTAGCAGGGAATTCTCGCGCAATGGCAAAGATCAAGGTCGACAATCCAGTCGTTGAACTCGATGGCGACGAGATGACTCGCATCATCTGGGACTTCATCAAGAAACAGCTGATATTGCCCCACCTCGATATCGATTTGAAGTACTACGACCTCGGAATCGAAAGTCGCGATGCGACCGATGACCAAATCACGATCGACGCAGCTAACGCCATCAAAGAGTTTGGTGTCGGCGTTAAGTGCGCGACCATCACCCCCGACGAGGCACGCGTCACGGAATTCGGCCTCAAGGAAATGTGGAAGTCCC
>JAHEXM010000121.1:3410-6022 GCA_023252115.1 Micrococcales bacterium
CCCCTAACGGAACCATCCGCAACATCCTTGGTGGCGTGATCTTTCGCGAGCCGATCATCATCAGCAACATTCCGCGCCTAGTTCCTGGTTGGACGAAGCCCATTGTGATCGGGCGTCATGCGTTCGCTGATCAATACCGCAGCACGAACTTCGTCGTGCCAGGCGAAGGCACGCTGACGATGACGTTTACGCCCAAAGATGGCAGCGCTCCGATGGAGTTCGACGTGTTCGACTTCCCCGGTTCAGGTGTCGCCATGGGTATGTACAACCTTGATGACTCGATTCGCGACTTTGCGCGAGCATCGATGAGATATGGACTGTCCCGCAACTATCCCGTCTACTTGTCGACGAAGAACACCATCCTCAAGGCCTACGACGGTCGCTTCAAAGACATTTTCGCCGAAGTATTTGATGCTGAATTCAAACAGGACTTCGAATTCGCTGGCATTACCTATGAGCATCGTTTGATTGACGACATGGTGGCCGCGGCAATGAAGTGGGAGGGCGGCTATGTATGGGCGTGCAAGAACTATGACGGCGATGTTCAGTCAGACACCGTTGCGCAGGGATTTGGTTCACTCGGTCTGATGACCAGTGTCCTGATGACTCCCGATGGCCAGACCGTCGAAGCCGAAGCAGCGCATGGAACAGTCACTCGGCATTTCCGCGAACACCAAAAGGGCAACAAGACCTCGACAAACCCGATCGCTTCAATTTTCGCGTGGACGCGTGGGCTGGCGCATCGAGGAAAGATCGATCAGACGCCCGCCGTAAGCGCGTTTGCCGAGACGCTTGAGCGTGTGTGTATCGAAACCGTCGAGTCAGGAAAAATGACGAAGGATCTGGCGCTATTAGTCGGACCGGATCAGCCCTATCTGACCACTCAAGACTTCTTGGCTGCGATTGACGAGAATCTGCAAGCTGCGATGAAGTCTTAGATTTCAATCACCCTTCGAGTCGCTGATGATTCGCGAGCGGCCTCAATAATTCCCAAGGTGCGCACCGCGTCAGTTGGATCAACCGGTACTGGGCCAAGTCCACGCAGCGCTGCCTCAAATTCCGAATAGAACCCCGGATAGCTCCCAGCGACTGTCGGAATCGGTGTCGCAGTATCGCCGGTGTTCAGAACGCCCCAGCTGGATTCGGCGTCGAGGCCCCATCTGGCGCCGGGTGTTTCACCTGCCCGCAGTGCAGCTTCTTGCGGGTCCATCCCGTATTTCGTAAATGCGCCCTTTGTTCCGAGAATCCGGAACCGCACGCCAAGGTCGGCCGCAGCCGAGTTCATGAACAGATGTGACCGAACGCCGTTGCCATGGGTGAGGGCGACAAACACGTCGTCGTCGCTCTGTCCATCTCGTCGGGTGGTGTCTACTTCGGCGTACACCGTGGCGACTGGGCCGAAGAGATGAATGGCTTGGTCGATGACGTGACTACCCAGGTCAAAGAGCATTCCCCCGCCTTCAGCGACCGAGGCACGGTCGTGCCAGCCAGGCCGAATTGTCGGTCGCCATTTCTCAAAACGTGATTCAAACCGCGCGACGCGACCAAGTGCCCCATCGGAAATCAACTTCGCGATTGTCAAGTAGTCGCCGTCCCATCGACGATTCTGATAGACGGTCACCAAGACATCAGCTTGCTCAGCATGCTGAACGACGCCAATTCCTTGGTCAGCAGAGAGTGCGAACGGTTTATCGACGACGCAGGGCACCGCATGATCAATCGCTTGGTGTGCCATCGGTGCGTGCAGGGTGTTGGGAGTTGCGATGACAACAGCATCGGGGGTGAGCTCCCACAGATTGTCAATCGAATCGATGATGGATACATCTGGGTAACGAACTCGGGCCTCATGTGCGCGCTCACTATTGGACGTGACGATCACCGCCATCCTTAACCCGTCCGTGGCAGCGATCAGCGGTGCATGAAATGTCGACCCCGCCAGTCCGTATCCAACGAGGGCAACGCTGAGCGGGGAGTTGGCCATCTAGCCAGTCAATCACCATAGGTGCGTGCTGCGCCATCGTCACCGAACGGCAAGATGTGCAGGTGCTTTCGGTCGTCTGCGTCAATGTGAACGGAATTCGTGCATTTGCACGCCGTGGCGGGCTCGCTTGGCTGGGCTCGGTTAGCCCTGATGTTGTTTGCTTGCAAGAAGTGAGGGCTACCGATGAGCAGTTACACGCCGAATTGGATAGCGCGGGATTGGGTGACTTTCACGTGTCGCATGCGCAAGCGGCCGCTGCAGGGCGGTCCGGTGTCGCCATTCTGAGCAGAAATAAGCAGAGCGGTATCCGGAGCTCAATTGGCAAGGCCGAGTTTGCCGATTCGGGCAGGTGGACCGAAGCAACAATCGATTCCGGTGTCGGCTCGCTAACTGTGGTTTCTGTTTATATCCCTAAAGGCGAAATTGATGGCCCGCGCAGAGAAGCAAAAGACCGGTTCCTCAAGGCAATGTCTGCCCGGATGAAGACGTTGCGCGCGGCGGCCGACAAGAGCAACGGTCACGTGTTGATCTGTGGTGACTTCAACATTGCTCACACCGAGCTGGACATCAAGAATTGGCGCGGCAACGTTGGCCGACCAGGCTTCATGGACTCTGAGCGAGCTGTACTCGA
>JAHEXM010000122.1 GCA_023252115.1 Micrococcales bacterium
CCGCATTGGCACGCCCGACGAAATTGCGCGCGTTGCGCAGTTCCTGGCCTCCGATGGGGCCGATTACATGACCGGCTCGTTGGTCACGGTCGATGGTGGACGGCTCTTGATGTAGCGCTGCATTCAATCGTTCGTTTCGGCACCATGGCATAGCTATGTGATCAACAGGTGCCTGTCGGCACGCTGCACGGGACCAAAGGCCCTCGCCCGGCAAACCCGCAGGGTGAAACGGTGACCAAGAGACAATTTGGACAACGAAGGTGAGAGCACCATGAGCCAGAACAACAAGAACCGGACCGTCGTTGTCGGCATCGACGGCTCACCCTCGAGCATCGATGCCTTGGGGTGGGCAGTTCGGGACGCTGAGGTTGGCGACTCCACTCTCACCGTCGCTATGGCGTGGCGCGCTGAGCCCTCGATGGCCGTCAAGACGGGCGCCAACAGCAACTGGGTGCCAATGACGAGCCCCGAGTATGAGGACACGGCCCAGCAGTCGATCAACTCGATTGTGGCCGAGCACGTTCCAGATGAGTTTTCTGGCAAGGTCACGACAGTCGTTCGGGAGGGTGCCGCATCCCAAGTGTTAGTCGAGCTGGCCACTGAGCTTCACGCGAGTGCGTTGGTGGTTGGATCGCGCGGGCTAGGCGGCGTGACCGGGATGATGCTTGGCTCAGTGAGTGACTATTGCATTCGGAATGCACCATGCACAGTCGTCGTCGTGAGGCACCAGAAATGAGCGACAAACCGGCCCGGTACACGCCCTCGATATTGGTCGGGGTGGACGGATCGCCGCACAGTGACGATGCGCTGCGGTGGGCTGCAATGCAAGCGGGTCGCCGTGGCGAGCGGATTGATGTTGTCGCCTCCTGGCATGTCCCTTACGGACCCATTGAAGGACTCGCTGGTGGAGCTACCGCGGTCGCCCGAAATCAGTTCGATTTCGAAGCCAGCGCAAAAACAGCTCTTGCGGAGACGCTCCAACGCTGCGCTGGAAGTCTTGATGGGATCGACGTCAGCACTCACGTGATCCAGGGAAAGCCCACTGATGTCCTTGTTGACTTTGCTCGCCAACACAACTCGGTTCTGATGGTGGTGGGCACGCGAGGCCGCGGTGGTTTTGCTGGCCTGATGTTGGGTTCAACGAGTCGTGCAACCGCCGACCGTTCCCCGTGCCCGGTCGCCGTTGTTCCGCCCGCGACCCGGGGCGACGTTGCAAGAGATCCGAGTGGGGGGAGTAACAAGTGGCCAAAGTATTAGTCGCCTACGGCAGCAAGCGTGGTGGCACACAGGGCATTGCGATCATTCTGGGCGAGTCCCTGCGGGCAACTGGACTCACGGTGGATGTTCGTGCGTGCGATCAGGTTCACGACGTTTCTGCCTATGACGCAATCGTGGTCGGTGGATCGATCTATGCAGGTCATTGGCATCGTGCGGCCAGGCACTTTGTCAAGGAATACCGCAATGACCTGCTCGAACGACCGGTGTGGCTTTTCAGTAGCGGACCGTTGGACGATTCGGCGGATAACGGCACTCTTGCACCCGAGAAACAGGTTGCCGGATACGTCAGCCGCGTGGATGCCCGTGGGCACATGACGTTTGGTGGATATCTGTCCGAGACCGCCAAGGGTGTGATCGCAAAGCGGATGAGTAAGTCAATGGCTGGCGACTGGCGTAACAAAGACCAGATCAAAGCTTGGGGAAAACTTATCGCACAAGAGCTCGCGCAAATCGACCTGACGCGGCGGGACTTATCGGTGCATTAGTCCTATAAAACCGGGACCTTTTTGTGAAATAGCTGCGCCGCAAGCTGAGACCATTTGAGAGTCAGATTTCACGAAGGAGGGGTCAAGGATGTCGCACTACAAGATGGCGATTCTTGAGGAAAAAGGCTTTGTTGTACTTGATTCGTATGGGTCACCGATCAACTCCAGTGAATGGCGCAACGTCAGTTATGTCGACTGGAAGTCTTCAGGTGACACTAGGTTTGCTCCGCTCGCTAGTGCCTACGGTGACATTGAATGCAACGGGTTTTGGCACTTTGATCCACCGAAGGCAGACAAAGACGGGGTGTGGATTGACAGTCAGACATCAATTGCGCCAACGTTGACGAAGCGCGCTCTGGAGCCTCAGGCCAACGTGGGCCGTTGCCGCATCATCGAGCTTCAGCCCAATACCTACGCGGACGCGTTGTACAACTCGCACCTTGACGACAACAACCGGCTGAACCCTGACGAAACCGGCTGGGTGGTTCGCTGCTTCATGCAACTGACGGACAACCCTGACTCCTTCATGGTGTTGCGCGAGGACGTTAACGATCCGGATTCAGAGACTCGAATTGCGTTGCCGGCAGGGGCACAGATCGTCGTTGATTCAGAGCGCTTGTGGCATTCCGTTTGGCATCAAGGCGACAAGCCTCGCTATTGCCTGATCACTTCATACGAGTCGGGTCCAGAGCTAGAGAAGTGGCTGGCCGCCAATCATGCGTCCAGCTCGGTGGCAACACCGGAACTCAACCGGTCGTTCGCTCTGGAAAACGAAGAACAAGCGCGTGAACGAAGGAATGCGCGAACAGCGTTCTATGGCTATGACCCAACCAATGTGATGTCCGAGGCGTAGGCCTGATCCCGCCGCACGTTGGTTGCGAACCAACCACCCTGGCGCATTAAGTGTGCCGCCGTACCGCGTTCACGAACCTGTCCTGCGGCCAGTACCAGGATCTCGTCGAACCGGTCGAGATCAGTGAGCGTATGGGTTATCAACACGACTGCCTGGTGGTGCTGAGCTGCCTGGCTGAGGATGTTGTCGGTGATTTCCGTAGCCGCGGTTCGATCGAGATGTTCGGTTGGCTCGTCATAGACGGCGATAGGTGGTCGGGCCAGCGCCGAACGGGCCAGTGCCAATCGCTGACGTTGACCGCCTGATAACTGGGCGCCATGTTCGCCCACGGGTGTTGTGATACCGAGCGGCAGTTGCGAGACCCAGTCCCAGAGGTGCGCTTCGCGTAAGGCTTGTTCAACCTCGCTTTCAGAAGCATCAGGGCGAGCAAGCAGAACGTTTGCTGCAATGGTGTTGTCAAAGATGTGCGAGTTCTGCAGGCAAAGTCCGACAACTCGTCGAATCGAGTCTCCTGACAGTGACCCGTAGTCAATTCCATCCAGCGACGCCGAACCGTCAAACGGAACGAATTTGACCAGCGCGGCAGCAAGCGTTGATTTTCCAGATCCACTCGGACCAACAATTGCGATCCGCTTGCCCGAGGTGATTTCGAGATTGACGCCGCGCAGCGCTGGCGTTTCGCCGGGTGCCCATCGCACACTGAGATTCCGAACGCGCAAGACATGATCACCACCTCGGGCGGGCAACGGCTTTGGATGAGCCGGGTCAGGCGTCCGGTTTGGTGAATCAAGGAGTTCAACAATTCGACGTGCGCTTGCCCGGCTACGTGCTAGAGCCAGTGCGGCCGCCGGCAAGCTGGCAACAAGTTCGAACGCCACCAAAGGAATCAAGACCACGACCGCAAGGTCGACCCCGGGCAGTTCACCGCTATTCACTGCGGGGATCGCCACCACCAATACCCCGATGAGGGCGATGCCCTGCGCGAGCACCCCGATGGCAGCCGAGATGCCCATGCTTCGGGCCGCCTGCCGATCCAGTGAGCGCAATTGCCTGTCTAGGTGTGTCGTGGTGCTGAGCCTCAGATCGGATGCATTATTTGCAACGACATCGGCGCAGGTGTCGAATTGACTGACGATGTCGGCGGAGAGTTCACCCTTGATCTGGGCGGTGGTACCCGTGGCACGCGCACCGACGCGGTATGCGATAGCGGGAGCCACGATCCCGCCAACCAACAAGCCGACGAGGAGCAGCGCGGCTGCCGACGGCAGTAGCCACGCAACGAATGCAACGACACCAATACCGACGACAGTGGCTGAAGCGGAAGGCAGACCTGTTCGCAATCCGACATCGGCCGCGCCATCGACGTCGTCCACTATGCGACGCACAGCGTCACCACGCTGAATCCCAGGAACACCCGAAGGTGATATCACCGCCAAGCGATCGACGATTCGCGTTCGTAGGTTCGTCAGGCCGCGAAGGGCTCCATCG
Organism: Micrococcales bacterium; assembly: GCA_023252115.1. GTDB lineage: Bacteria > Actinomycetota > Actinomycetes > S36-B12 > UBA10799 > JAHEXM01. Next base: position 4,105 of record JAHEXM010000122.1, read on the forward strand.
TGCGACACCAGGCGTTCGGAATATCGGAAGACCCCACGTCCCAACCCGAACGCACGCACGGCAACAATCGCAACCCCAAGCGCCAAGATTGGTGGCTGTTGCCAAGCGCGAGAGATCAACCATGCACTAGTTGCGATCAGCCCGATTGCGCAGGCCAACGACAACGATGCCAACCCAATCGCGGCAAGACTGCGACTGGTGCTTGGGCGAATGTCTGACCACACGCGAGCGAGCGGGCGCCGTGTTCGGCTTGTCGAAATCGCTGTCATAATGGGGCGCCAGCCAATTCACGCTCGACGTCGATGGCAGGTTGCACAGATTCACGAACACTGAATTCGATGACGTCATCGGCCATGTCAATCATCGCCGCGCGATGAGCAACCATGACGATGGTCCGGGTTTGTGCGAGCTGCGCGATTGCCCCCAAAATGGCGCTCTCAGTTTCCGAATCGAGTGCTGCAGTCGGTTCATCGAGCAACACCAAGGCAGCGTCGCGGCAGAATGCGCGGGCCAATGCCACGCGGCGAGTCTGGCCTACCGATAGGGAGTGGCCACCGTCCCCAATGATGGTGCCAACACCATCGGGAAGGGCCGCGACAACTGAATCAAGCTTCACTGATTGCAAAGCATTCAAGACGTCTTCGTCGGATGCGGTCGGTGCGCCGAGTCGAATGTTCTGCGCGATTGTTCCTGGAATCATCTGGGGATCTTGTCCCACCCACGTGATGGCCGAACGCCACGACGTGATGGCGAATTCGTCGATCGCGGTACCCGGTGCGTCGCCAATCGAGATCACGCCGGATGACGGGTCGATGAACCGCTCTAGTGCTGCCAGCACAGTTGACTTGCCGCTACCCGATGGCCCGACCAGTGCCGTGATCCGTCCCGGCGCAATGTCAAAGGTGGCCTCGTGAAGCGCAAATTCGTCTCGCTCCCCGTAGCGAACGCATACATCGGAAAATCGAATGGGCGAGCTCGCAAGATTGGGCACGTCGGTTCTTTCACCGGACGTGGGTGACGTTGTGGACAGAATCTCAATCATTTTCCCGGCGGCGCCGAGTCCCTCAGCCGATGCGTGAAAGTGAGCGCCAATTTGGCGCAAAGGCCAGTACACCTCGGGAATTAGGATCAGGATAAGCAGCCCCGCATGCAGAGTCATAGTGCCGTTTACGAGCCGCAAGCCGATTGAGACCGCCACCATTGCGATCGAAAGCATCGCAAGTAGCTCTAGCACCAACGCCGACAGAAACGAAACGCGAAGTACACCCATGGTGGCGGCGCGATATTCGTTGCCGACTTCTTTCACGCGCTGGCCCTGTGCCGAAGCGCGACCGTATGCCTTGAGAGTCGCCATTCCCGCTACTACGTCACCAAAATGCCCCGACAGGATTCCCAGAACTCGCCATTGCCGGTCAACCTTCTTCTTGGTATAGAGACCGACCAGAATCATGAACAGTGGAATGAGCGGAACGGTGACAAGCACGATGATCGCGGCGAGCGGATCCTGAATCGCGATGACAATGCCGACAGAGATTGGGACTGTCACAGCCAAGACCAATTGAGGCAGATAGCGCGAGAAGTACGCGTCAAGTCCGTCGATTCCACGAGTCAGCAACGCAGCCAACTCGTTCGACTTGAGTCGACTTAACCACACCGGGCCCAAGCGCATGGTGTGTTCCAGGACCCCGCCGCGCAGTTGGCTTTTGGCGTTCGCCGCCGCGCGAAACGCAAGCGCCTCAGAAGCGTAAGCCGCAATGACGCGCAACCCGATTGCGATTGCCAACACGATGATTGCTGGCTTGACCATTTCCAGTGTTGCGCCGCCCGTGAAGACCGGAACGACGGCATCAGTAATCGCGAATGCTTGCACGATGACTAACACCGCAGTCACCGTCCCGACAAT
>JAHEXM010000123.1 GCA_023252115.1 Micrococcales bacterium
ATCGCGACTACTTGGAACTTCACGGGTTGTCGGTGCAATTGGCCGAAGCTTTGGCCGAATATTGGCACGCACGCATGCGCGCAGAGTTGGGAATCGGCGACCAAGACGCATCAACGATTCCCGAGATACTCAAGCAGCAGTACCAGGGCGAGAGGTTCTCGTACGGGTACCCAGCTTGCCCGGACGTTGAACAGCAAGTCGGGTTGTTCGAACTACTCAAGCCCGAGCGCATCGGTGTCGAGTTGTCGGACGAATTCATGCTGGCGCCGGAACAATCCACCTCAGCAATTGTTTTCCATCACCCGCAAGCGGCCTACTTCAACGCTCGATAGGCACCCATCGCCTCCGCCTAACGGTAAGGATGGAGGAGTGACCGATCTTGCTGCCGTGCTGTTCGACATGGACGGCACCCTCGTCGAGTCTGAGTCGATGTGGCACGAGGCAGAAATTCGCACGATGGAGCATTTCGGTTGCTCGTGGACGGAAGCCGATCGCGACATTTCAGTCGGCGGACCATTCGAACGCGTCGTTGAATACATGTCGGACAAGATTGGAAACGATCCTGGTCACGTAGCTCGCGAAATGGTCACCGAGATCGAAACGATGATGGCGACGCGGAAGTTACCAATCCAACCCGGAGTGGTTGAGCTCTACCGGCAGGTCGTTGCTGCCGATATTCCCACTGCATTGGTGTCCAATTCTTGGCGAGTCCTGATGAATCTCGTATTGGAATCGGTGGACCTGCGTTTCGACGTGACGATCGCGGGCGACGAAGTCAGTGTTCCGAAGCCTGACCCTCGGCCGTATGTGAAGGCCTGCGAGATGTTGAACGTCTCGCCAGTCGATTGCGTGGTGTTGGAGGATTCAAATACTGGTGTTGCATCCGCAACGGCCGCTGGTTGCGCCGTGGTTGCTGTGCCCGGAGTCAACACCATTGAATCAGCGCCGCGGCGCTTAGTCGTCAGTTCGCTCGTCGAAGTAGATCTAGCCGACCTTCGGATGCTGGTTGACAGCTAATCAGTTGAGATGGCTTTGAGGACGTCCATTCGCGACGCGCGCCATGCTGGCCAGACCGCCGCAATAATTCCGCCGACGGCGGCGAGGACCAAGAACAAGACGAGTTGACCGACGTTTATTCCAAGCTCCGTGATGCCCTCGGGAATCAAAGATCGTTGAAGCAATATCCCGTATGTCACACCAAGGATCATCCCGACGGCCGCGCCAAATACCGCCATCAGCAGTGCCTCAACGAACACCATGCGCCGGACCTGTTTGCGGGTAGTGCCAATTGCCCTGAGCAGACCAATCTCGCGCGTTCGCTCAAAGACGCTCAGTGCCAGTGTGTTTACGATTCCCAACACCGCGATGATCACGGCCAGCACCAACAACGCAAGGATGAACACGAGCAGGCGGGATATTTGGTCGTGAATCTGTTGTTTGAACTGTGTCTGGTCTTGAATCTGAGCCGTCGGGAATGGTTTGAGTTCGTTGTCTAGCGTTGTCCGAACCGCGCTCACATCTGCGCCGGGCGCAGCTTTGATGTACACCGCAAGGTCGAGCGGCAGAGCGCCCATCTGTTCTATCTGCGCCAGGTTGGTCACATAACCAGTGAAGAATCCCGCGGGGGCGTAAAGCCCTACAACCTTCAGTTCGACCACGCCTTTTTGGGACAGCAGAAGGACTCTTGTACCGACACCGATGCCGTTGGCTTCAGCGGTCTTTGTATCTAACACGACTGAACCGTCGGTTAGGTCACTCAACGATCCTTGAATGAAATCTAGGTTAATCACTTGATTGATCTGGGTTGGGTCAACTCCAGTCACAAGCTGACCTTCATCGCCACCGCCAGGAACCAGTGCAGGCGTGGCCCTCGAATACGTCGTGACTGATGTGCCCGGCGTGTTCTTCACTGCATCGAATACAGCGTGGGGCATGGGTCGAAAATTTTGGCCGGTGACGATGAAGTCAGCACCAATCACATCGTTGACGACAGCGTCAGTTGATTTGGTAGTCGAAGCAGCAACCACGCTCAACAGACTCATCAATGTCAGCCCGATCATCAAGGCACCCGCGGTAGCTGCAGTGCGTCGAGGGTTTCGACGACCGTTCTCTCGCGCCAGTCGACCTACCGAAGTCCAGGCAAAGGGCAACGCGAGCACCATCAAAATGCCGCGCGCCAAAATTGGTGCGAGCGCCAATACTCCGATCAACGCACATAACGCGCTGATCCCGATCAGGGTCGCTGCGTTGGTGGCGTCGCCGGTGCTACGCAAGCCGTTGTAGGCGAGTCCGATTGCCCCACCAATGAGCAACGCACCAAACAGCGTGCGAATGCGCAGTGATCGAGTAGGTATTGAGACATCATCACGAAGAGCGGCAACGGGTGGAACGGTTGCCGCTCGACGGGCCGGGATCCATGCGCTGACCAACGTCACGACCACGCCGATTAGGTAGCTGAACAGAAACGTGCGCGGTATTACCACCAGTCCGTTGCCGGGTAGCGGGGCACCGAACAGGTTGAATAGCCCGCGCAGCCCGAGGGCAACTCCCATGCCTGCCAAGATCCCGACGGTCGTCGCAATCAACGCGACGACAAGGGCCTCGATCAGCACAGTTCGCGTGACCTGCCTGCGAGTCGCTCCAATGGCCCGAAGCAATGCCAATTCGCGGGTTCGCTGCGCAACCAGCATCGAGAAGGTGTTGTAGATAAGGAATGCGGCAACAAACAATGAGATGAGCGCGAAGACCAACAAAAAGGTATTGAGGAAGTCCAATCGTGATGACAGGTTCGCGGCGGTGTTATCGGTAATTTCTTGACCGGTTTGCACCTGAGTGCCGGGAGGTACCACCTTCTTGATCGCATCAGCCAGTGTTTGTTGGCTCACGCCAGGTTGAGCTTGCACCCGGATTTGAGTGAATTCATTTGGCTTGAGTAACAGTTGGGCGGCTGTCGCCGGATCCCATACCGCCAGACTTGATGCACCGCCACCACCACCTCCTGACAAACCGCGATTCACAAGTGCAGTAATGGTTGGTCGCACAGTCTGTCCGCTGGGCAGCACGATCGAGACTTGCTGACCGATCTTGAAATCGCCGTTCTTAGCAGCGGTCGTGTCAATTGCCACCTGTGAACTATTGCTTGGCGCCTGGCCGGAATCGAGAGTGTTGACTGCCAACGCAGGGTTTGAGATCCAACTCTGGCCTTGGCCACTGCTTCCAGGCCCTTGATTGGAACCCAGAGGTTTGCCGTCCGGCCCCAACATGGTGACGTTGCGGATCTGGATCCAGCCGACTGCGTCTGCGACGCCGGGCACTTTCGAAACGGTGGTCACGACCGAGGAGTTGAGCGTCGGTGGGGCCAATTCGTCGTTGAACTGAGTCCCAAATTGGGTCTTTGCCGAGACCACCACATCGGGTTGCTGGCTATTCGTCAGGTTATTGAGGGCTTGATGAAGAGAGTCGGTGAAAATGTAGGTGCCGGAAACAAAAGCGACAGCAAGAAGAATTGCGAAACCGGTAAGGCCTAGTCGCAATCGGTGAGCAAGCAGGCCGCGCAATGTTGCTTTCAGCACTGGTTAGGCTCCGGCCTGCGCTGATGGTGGTTCGGAATTTGTTTGCTGGGCTGCCGCCGCAGTTTGAAGTTCAAATCGCTTCATACGGTCGAGAACGCTGTCTGCCGTCGGATCAAGAAGTTCGTCAACAACGTGTCCGTCAGCAAGAAACACGACGCGGTCGGCATAGGCAGCAGCGCTGGGATCGTGCGTCACCATGACAATTGTCTGGCCGAATTCATCAACACTGCGCCGCAAGAAGCCCAGCACTTCCGCGCTGCTGCGCGAATCAAGGTTCCCGGTTGGTTCGTCGGCAAAGACAATCGCCGGGCGACTGGCCAGTGCTCGAGCACAGGCCACTCGTTGCTGTTGACCTCCGGACAGTTCGGCCGGTTTGTGAGTAAGTCGATCGCGCAGACCGATCGTGTCGACCACCGTGTCGAACCACTCGGTATCGACTTTGCGCCCAGCAATGTCCATGGGCAGCGTGATGTTCTCGCGGGCATTCAGTGTGGGAACCAGGTTGAAGCTCTGAAAGACAAATCCGACTGATTCGCGTCGTAACTTGGTCAAACCCTTGTCGTTGAGTTTGCTGAGGTCGACATCTCCGATGAACACTTCGCCGCTAGTGGCTTTGTCGAGTCCTGCCGTGCAATGCATCAGGGTGGACTTACCGGAACCGGATGGACCCATGATTGCGGTGAATTTGCCTGCACCGAGCTCGATATCGACACTGTCGAGCGCCGTCACGCGGGTATCGCCCTCACCGTAGATCTTGGTTAAGCCGTGAGTGCGCGCCGCCGGAGCAGTTGTCGTGATTGGCTCAGGAAGCGGAGGATTTTCGGTCACGGCTGAACGGTACTCGGCATGCCCAGGTTCGGAAGTTCCGGCAGGGTTCCGCCTTTCGCCGGGCAGCGAGCATGGTGATCACACCAGTCACAGAGTTTCGACGTTTTCGGCCGCCAATCACCTGTCGCCCCGGCAAGTTCGATCGCTTGCCAAAGGGCGCGCAGCTTTCCCTCGAAAGCGACGAGCTCGTCTTCGGAGGGTTCATATCGAATGGTTTCGCCGTCTCCCAGGTACAACAGTTGCAACATTTTCGGAACGCTGCCCTCAGTCCGCCACAACATCAATGCATAGAAACGCATCTGAAACAGCGCGCGCTGCTCCCATCCCTCCGCTGGCGAGCGACCAGTCTTGTAGTCGACAACGCGCATGAGCCCAGTCGGCGAGACATCCAAACGATCCACAATCCCACGCAGACGCGGCCCATTTTCGAGTTCAACTTCCAACACCATTTCGCGCTCAGATGGCTCCAGGCGCGAGGGGTCCTCAAGCTCGAAGTAGGTGGCCAGCAATGGATCGGCAGCTGCTAGCCATTGCGCTGCCATGGCCGGGTCCAGCACAAGAGGTTCCGAATCGGCGCTGGGCGGAAATGTGGCGCCCTCGTCAATGGCATAGGCAAGCAGCGGATCTTCGGCGACCAAGCGATCCCACGTCGGCACCACCATATTTTTTGCGGTGTCTAATGTGCGCTCTGTCGAATCCAGCGAGAACAGATCCTCGAGGACTGCGTGAACCAAAGTTCCACGAGCTGCGGCCGAACCCGGCCGTTCAACAAATCGATCGATTGCTCGGAAACGAAAGAGCAGCGGGCACCGCATGAAGTCGCCGGCGCGAGATGGCGACAATGCAAGACCAACCGGCAAACCTGGGCTGGCGCTTGTGGATACGACCAGCACATCGGTGTCAGGTATCGCGGTTGTTTTCGTCATGGCATCACGCTAACCGCCAGGTCTGACATTGGCGCCCGCCGACCCGCGCAGGCCTCCCCTTAGAGTTGCCGAATCATGGAGCCCTCAGGTGCGGACTATCGTCGCGGCCCGTTTCGGCCGGCAGATCAGGTCCAGCTCACCGACCCCAAAGGTCGGATGCACACGATTGAACTGATTGTCGGCAAGCAGTTCCACACTGCCAAGGGCGCAATCAATCACGACGACCTCATTGGCAAACCCGAGGGCATTGTCGTCAACTCGAGTAACGGCACCGCCTATTTGGCTCAACGTCCCCTACTGCGCGACTTTGTCTTGTCGATGCCTCGCGGTGCCACGGTGGTCTACCCCAAAGACGCCGCTGTAATTGTGGGGCTTGCGGACATTTTTCCCGGTGCCAAGGTGCTTGAAGCCGGCGTCGGTTCGGGAGCCTTGTCCTGTTCGCTGCTTCGCGCGATCGGCGCCGACGGCAAACTGCATTCATATGAGCGGCGCGAGGATTTTGCGCAGGTTGCCAAAGACAATGTGCAGCGATTCTTCGGAGCTACTCAGCCAACTTGGGAAGTCACCGTCGGAGATTTTGAATATCAGTGCAAGGACACTGACGTTGATCGCGTGGTTTTGGATTTATTGGCACCATGGGACTGCTTAGCTGCCGCAGCAAAAGCGATGCGACCCGGTGG
>JAHEXM010000124.1 GCA_023252115.1 Micrococcales bacterium
ACCTCGGTGGGGGTTACGACTCGCGCATTGCTCAGCAGAATCAACGGAGACCATCCGGCGCATTGCTCATGTCGTCGGCCAAGCTTGCGCCCCACGCGATAAGCGCAGACCCCAAACAGCCCGCCTCGTCAGCAAATTGAGCTGGCAAAAGCAGCGGCATCGGGTGAACGGGAAGCTTTTCGGCCAACGCCACACGCAGCGGGTCTAACAGCAAGTCCCCAGACCGAACCAAACCACCGCCAATAACGATTGCTTGTGGGCCAAGGACGCCCGTTGCCCAACCCAACGCAACCGAGAGAGCGTTGACTGCCTGCATCCAGATCTCGCGCGCTAACTCATCGCCAGCAACCATGCGATCAGCGACTTCTTTTGCTCCGGGCACGGTGGTCCCGCTGCGTTCGCTGTAGATACGTGCGATGGAGGCGGCCGATGCCACGGCCTCGACACAGCCATGACCACCGCATTTGCACGCAACCCCGAGACCGGCATGCACGTGGCCGATTTCGCCGGCGTAGCCACCACCGATCACGACTTGACTGTTGACGATGATCGCCGAAGAGACCCCGGTGCCAACCGCGACGAAAATGAAATCGGTGAACGGCCTTCCGGCACCGAGTCGGGATTCCGCCAATCCGCCAGCCCGAACGTCATGTCCTAGTCCGGTTGGCAACCCGATCTCTTTCGAAATAATCGAGCGAAGGTCGATGTTGTCCCATCCCACGTTTTCAGAATGGATCGCAATGCCTTCGGCCTCGTTGACAATTCCAGTGACCGAGCAGCCCGCCGCGCGAACAGTCAATCCATCAGCCTGCGCATTGGATCGCAATTCATCCAGGGCTTGAAGCATTGAGCCCAGCACGGCTTTGGTGCCATGCGAAGCATCGGTCTTTCGCCTCAGCCGCGAAATGATCTTGTAGTCGGAACCGACTACTGCACCCTTGATGTCGGTCCCGCCAACATCAAGGGCAATCACGCACTCGGTATCTGCATCATTAGTGACAGTCACCGTCGAACCTCGTCAGGATTCCGAATCCGACAGGATCACCGAGCGGGTCAGGTGTCGAGGCAGGTCCGGGTCAAGACCCTTGGCATGCGACAACGCCACCGCGAGCTTCTGAATACGAATCAGTTCGGCCATCGGCTCAAAGAGTGGTTGCACGATCATGGCGCCAAATGTTCCGACCTCTTCGGTCAAGCCATCAGGCGCATCGGAGACAAACCACACAACGCCGTTTTCGTCCGAGATGCTCTTTGGACCATGCCGGTATTCGCGCGCCGGGTACGCCTCAGTCCACGCGAGTGCTGCTTCACGCATCTTCAGCGCACCTTCGCTGGCAAGCCCGATCGTCCAACCAGTACCAAGGAAGGTGAATTGCTTCCGCTCCAAAATTCCTGCGGGCAACTCAGAATCGACTGCTTGACGAGCGTCATTGATTGCCTTGGTTAAGTCCTGACCCAGGCCCGCACGCAAGAGCGCAAGGGTCGTAGTGGCAAAGCGTGTCTGCACAACGGACTTTTCATCCGCAAATTCCATGGCAATGACATCACTGGAAACGTCAATGATCGGAGTGTTGGGATCTCCAATAATTGAGGTCGTTGGAGTCTTTCCCTTCAACTCGCGAACGACATCGACAACCTCAGTCGTGGTGCCTGATCGGGTGATGGCAACGACCCGGTCGTAATTGCGACCTAGGGGGAACTCGGATGCCGTGAAGGCATCGGTCTCGCCCAGTCCGTTGGTCTCACGAATCACGGCATAGGACTGAGCCATAAACCACGAAGTCCCGCAGCCGATCACGGCGACGCGCTCACCCGGCTGGGGCAGCTTGGCGTTGGACTCTTTGGCAAGGTCGACGGCTCGCTCCCAGCAAATCGGCTGGGAACTGATCTCACTGGCTACGTACTGACCATCTGTCACAGCAGGCTCCGAAACTCGAGGCGATCACGAAAAGACACCTCAGAGCATGGTCACTCCAGCGCCCAGATGTCGCGTCTGATGCGCGCCACTTGGGCTGCTGGAGTGACAGAGACCTACTTACTGGCTAAGAAGCCAGAGCTTTTGCCTTCAAAGAGTCGAATTCAGCCTGAGTGATGGCACCCGATTCGAGCAGCTTCTGGGCTTGCGCGATCTGGTCAGTGGGCGAACCCGCGCCCTCGGTGCCAGCAACCTTGCGGATGTAGTCCGCCTGCTGCTGCTCAGCTTGAGCCACGGCCTTGTGGTTACGCTCGGCCATCCCCTTGCCATAGGCAATCACATAGATCAACATTGAAAATACTGGGATGAACAGCAGGAACAGCAGCCAGAGGACTTTGAGCCCGCCGCCCATTTCTTTCTGACGGAACAGGTCCGAGATGATGCTGAAAAGCATCATAAAGTAGATGATCATAAAGAAGAGTACGAACAAGCTCCAAAGGAAGCTTCCAGTCATTTTGTGACTCACATTCAGCTAGTGGTTTACGGCAGCCGAACCCTAACCCGGTGCCCGCAATATCCCACGCGTGGCGCGCTAACTCTGTGACCTCCCCGACACAATGTTGACGTGACGTCGTACTGGCACCGGCTGATCGTGACCAGTCTGAGTTGCGACATGACGGCAGTCCGCTTCGCATCGGCAATTCGCCGCGCTGTCGTCGTGATTGCTTGCCTGATCGTTGGCCAAGCTGTTGGGAAGCTTGAACTTGGCGCAACCGCCGCCGTAGCGGCATTGCTGACGGGCCTACTTGATACCGGCGATTCAATTCGGGTGACTGCTCGAACGATGGGTTGCTCGGCTGTGGTCATGGCAGCTTCGATCACGATCGCGAGCCTGATCCATCCGATACCGGTGCTCAGCTACGCACTTGTGGTGATCCTTGCTTTTGCGACTGGCATAGCTTTCGGCGTGAACGCAGTCGCTTCAACAATCTGCTATTTCGCCGTGGTGGTAGCGGTGCAGTACCTGTTGCAACCAAGCACCCCTGGAACAACCTGGCAAGTCGGTCTTGCCGCCCTGTTGGGTGCCGGGATCCAAGCATTGGCAGTGTTTGCAGCTGAACCATTTGTGGGCGAAATGCCCGAGCGTCGCCGGTCCGCATACGCATTGGTTGCGGTAGCCGAGTCTGCAATCGGTTTCGGAAAGTTTGACGACGACGAAATACTTGCCAACAACCAGAAGACTTCCGCTGCCCTGTCCGCCGCCGAGCAATACATTCGCCGCTCCGATATCGAGGGCGACAAGCGCGACCATTACCGTCACCTACTTCACTGCGTGGAAATTGTCCGACTTGAACTCGGCGGTCTGGCCACGGTCGAGCGGCTTGATTTCGCGGACGGCACTGACGCAACTACCCGCAGATCGATCAAACAGATCGGGCAAGCCCTCGACCAAGCAGCAACAACACTTACCTCTTCCCGACGTGGGCAACAAGATGCCCTTGCCGAGCTAGATCGCCAGGTCGAAGAGCTCCGGCTTCACCATCAGGACGCAACGATGCACCCGGCAGTTGCAATGGCTTTGGACTCAATGAGCGAGCTCGATTTGAGCGTTGCGGTGGTCATCGGACATCGCCGGACAAGACGGCCCGGCCGACCTCCGCAGCAAACATCAGTCGAAACCAGACTTCGTGATGCATTCTCGCCAAGCGGTGATCCACTACGGCTTGCCTTGCGACTAGTTGTTGCGGTTCTGGTCGCCGAACTTGTCGCAAACCGCCTCGGACTGGTACATGGTTCATGGACTGCCGTAACAGCAATGAGCATGCTTCGGCCTGCCGCCGGGGCGACATTGCCCAGAATTGTGCACCGAGCAGTTGGCACAACCGTGGGTGTCACCATCGTGCTTGGATATGTGTGGCTTTTTGGCGGCACATTTGTCACATTCCTGGTCGGCATTGCCCTCCTTGCATTTGTCTGTTTCGCGCTCGGCAAGGTGAACTACTTTTTTTACGTGGTAACTGCCGCACCGGCTTTCGTCCTGCTCTTATCGATCTCGGGAAACAACCCGATCGAGCTGGCCGAGGCACGGTGGGTCGATGTCTTGATCGGCTGCGTTTTGGCAGTGGTCTTGGCATTGCTGTTTCCGATCTGGCGTGTTCGGCAATTGCCGGTCGATGTTGGCTCGTATGCAAGTGCCGTCAGCGACTATCTGCGGATGATCGGGCGCCACATCAGTGCCGACGGCACTACGACAAATCTCGACGACGTTCGCGGTGCCGCACGAAAAAGCAGACTCGCCCGTCAAGCCGTCAACGCGCGGCTGAGTGCGGCATTCGTCGAACCGCCCCATCGCAACATCAACCTGTCCGTCCTGTCTGCTGTGGTTGCCCGCACACACCGAACCGCCGAGTCGAGCGTTGCTGCCGAGGCGATGCTTCGGCACGGGGATCCAGCCGGTGCATATGCAGGCCAATACGTCGAGCAGGCTGTGGCGGATATGCAGGCGACGGCATCGGCTGTTATTAGCTCGCCCAGCGCTACTGATGACTCCGAAGTTGCGATCGTGTCCGTGACTCACGAAGATCCGGGTGAACCCGAAAGTGATCGCACTGGGGTCAGCCGAGCGCTCCGCAACGCTGCCCGCAATGCCCACCTAGCTCGCCTGGCCGCATCACCAAGACAGGAGTCCGATGGAACTGACTAGCAACGGCTTTGAGGACGGAGGGCGCCTCGACAAGCGTTTTGCCTGGGCCAATTCAGATCCGGTGGGCAACATGACTCATCAGGCGAATTTAAATCCTGGACTTAGCTGGTCGGACGTTCCAGCCGGCACACAGTCTTTCGCAATCATCGTGATCGACCCCGACGTGCCGACATCGCGTGAAGACCGCAATAAGCCTGGCCGAACAATTCCGTCCAGCTTGCCGCGCCGCGAGTTGTGCCACTGGGTCTTGATTGACCTGCCATCTTCGGTTACGAGTATCGACGAAGGTCAGTTCTCCGACGGTGTGACTCTCGGTGGTAAAGACGGTCCCGCGGCGCCGCTTGGTTCGCGTCAAGGCATCAATGACTTCACTGGCTTTATGAGCGCCAATCCGGAAACAGCTGGCAACTACTTTGGTTACGACGGCCCAGCACCCCCGGGTAATGACGAAATTAACCATCGATACGTCTTCACCTTGTACGCCCTCGATATCCCCCGCCTACCCGTAGAGGGCATTTTTGGCCCGTCCGACGTTCTGGCGGCGATGGATGGTCACGTGTTGGCAACAGCGTCAATAGCGGGCATTTACTATCTGTCTTTATGACCATCAAGCCGGGATCTCGCGTCGCGGCGATCGGCATCAGTTCGATGATCGCTTTCAGCACACTGACAGCATGCAGCGGTTCACCAGATTCGCAAGCTAACTGTCCTGGTCCCACCACCCCGACGATCACGGTCAACGCCGAGAACGTCTCTGGGTTACCCACCAACTTTCGCGCGTTCCCGCAGTCAGTCGCGACTTTGACGAGCAACAATCTGCCGGCTGATGGGTTGGCCAACATCCGAGTCGCCGGGTCGCACCAACCGTCCGAGATGCAACTTGCCGCCGTCTACCAACGGCTTGCTTCACCACCAGCAAATGTCGTCGTCCTTGATTTGCGTCGCGAGTCCCACGGATTCTTTGGGGGCAACGCGGTCGAGTGGTACGGACCAAAAAACGGCGCAAACAACGACATCTCGATTCCGCAAATCAATGCCTTAGAAAAGCAACAACTTGCATCGCTGACGCCGAAGACGCCGGTGTATTCAATCGTCCAGCTGTGTCGCACCGATGCCAGCATCGGCGAAGCAGCTGAAGTAAAACTCCCTGGCAAATTGACGACTGGAACGGCCGAGGCGTCCGCAGTCACAGCTAGTGGCGCTGCCTATCAACGTATCTATGCGGCCGACTATCAACCTCTGACTAACGCCCAGGTCGACCAATTCCTCGCAATTTATCGGCCATTGCCGAAAACCAAGTGGTTGTATGTACACGGCGCAGCCAGCCAGCGGCGTACCGGCACGGTGCTTGCTATGGCGGACATGCTG
>JAHEXM010000125.1 GCA_023252115.1 Micrococcales bacterium
TCAGGGCCGTTGGCAGCACTCACGCGATTGCCACTCGCGTCGAATGGCAGGCGACTGTCGAGCCGGAAGTACTCATTGCCCAGGCGGATGCCGTAGGTGCCGTCCCCGAAATCGGCCATTGCTCGACGAATAGGCCACGCATTTCCCGACACGGTGTCGTGGGCAACTGCAGACAACGATGAGACAACTTTGCAGTCGCTCAGACGGCCTTGAGCGATGTCAGTGCCCGACGGTCCGGCAACTGGGAACAGTGGCTGGTTGGGTTGTGCACGGTACGACCAATCAGCGGGGATCGCTGGGTTGTTGGTGTTTCCGCCATCTAGATTGCGGTCCACGCCATTGGTGAAGCTCGGGACCCGATTGTCAAAGTCGCCACTGACAACTGCACTGACAGAGTCACTCTAGTTGCCATTGGCGTCGCGCCAAAACGCATCCTGACCTGAACCGCCATTGAGCGTGTCTCCGTAGGCGCCGTCGATCGACACCAGAGTGTCGTCCTCTGGACCACCGCTCAAGGAGTCGTTGCCGGCACCACCAACGAGCGTGTCACGTTTGTTACCGCCGGTGAGTGAATCATTCCCCGCGTTGCCTTTGGCCAGCACCGGGAAGTTAAGGCCCGTTGCATCAAACGTGTCGTTCCCACTTCCGCCAACGAAAACGACGCGCGAAATAGCTGAGTTGTTAAACGTCCAGCTGTGATTGCCACTGAAGTCCTGAACCCACGTTAGGTCGGGCGCTAGGTGCGAAATGCGAACGGATGTAGAAGTGTTGGTTGTCGTCACCGTAAGAACGCGATTGGTTATCGTCGCCGAACTGACCGATGCTTCAGCAGGCGCCGCTATGACAGCAAGTGGCACTGCAGCTAACGCGGCAATGGCGCTTCCGACAACGACGCGGCGCAGTGGTGCATTTCGATTGCTCATGTTCTCTCCCTTGTTGGCGCTGCTTGGGGCGGCGCTGCTATTCGGTCAAGGGCAAGAGGGAGCCCGCTTGGATTCGCAACGCTTTTCCCGCAACGTTTCTTTTGTGATAGGCCGAAGGGGTGAGATTGGCGATCTTGAGCCGCCATTCGTACTGCATCGGGGCGCCATCATTGACGCGATTTCCGCTTTGAAACTACCTTCGTAAGTAATGAATGCGCAGGCAGCAAACAACGCCGACCCGGCAGGTGCCGCATCGGGCGATGCTGCGCTGGCCGAATCCCTTCTTAGTGGTAACCCTGAAGCACTTGGTGAGCTATACAACGCCTACTCCGATCGGTTGTTTAGTTACGCGGTCGGCGTTCTGTCGAGTCGAGACCGAGCAGCAGACGTTGTCCACGACACGATGCTGTTGGCATATGAACATGTCGGTCAACTACGTGACACGAACAAACTTCGACCGTGGCTATATGCGATTTGTCGAAATGAATGCATGCGGGAACTTCGCACTCAGAATCGGCAGGCAGATATTGAACGTGCGCCCGAGGTTGCCGACCAGTCGATCAATTTGGACGCTGATCTAACTGCAAGCGATGCGCGTGCATTGGTTGCCGAAGCCCTAGTGGCGATGAGCGATACCGACCGTGAAGTGGTCGAGCTCTCGCTGCAACACGAACTCAACCCTGCGCAAGTGGCGGATGTACTTGGCGTAAGCGCGAACCAAGCGCGTGCTCAAATGTCACGGGCGCGCGCCTCCCTCGAGGGTGCCGTTGGTGCGCTAGTGCTCTATCGCGCTCGCCGTCGAGACTGCGACGAACTCGATGCGATCATCGATGGTCAAGAGTTCACTCAGCTACTACGAAAACGAATCAATCGACATGTCGAAGACTGTTCCACGTGTTCGCGTTCGCGCAAGCGCGCGATCGCTGCGATCGCCATGGTCTCGATGCCACTGCTTGTGGCACCACTGTGGCTGCGAGAATCGACAGTTGATCCGCAGCTAGTCAGCGCCGAAGTAGCGCCGAGCGATATTCAATTTAACCGCCAAGGATGGCCTACGACCGCAGCGATCAATGGCCATCGTGTGGTTGCAGGCGTTGCCGCGGCATGCGTGGTGACCCTTGCGGTCATTGCAGGTGGAGCGTGGATTGCGACAAGTCCAGCATCCAATGCCTCAACGGCCAGTGCTGTGCTGGAAGCGTCTACCCAATCCTCCTTACCCCCATCGACTATCGCTGGCCCCCCAAGTGCCTCAACGCCAAGCACAAACGGCAGTCCGCAGAGCGGGCAACAGCCGCCTTCTTCGGTCCCCAACGCAGGCGGCGGCAATGACACGACCCAGTCTTCATCCACGGGTTCAACGACAGTCACGACCGATGGTGCATCACCAAATCGCGGCGGAAGTACTACTAGTACTACCGGCACAGGAGCGGCACCGAACACCACCACACTGTCGCCACCAGGGGCTTCAAATGCCGGCACGACTGGCGGCACTGCAACTGGCACGACACCACCGAAGGTGCCGACAACCCCGAAGCTGCCTCAGATTAAGGGTCCGGTCCTGGTCAACGTTCCGATCAAACCTGTTGTCACAATTCCGACAACGAAGCCGACAACCACGAAGCCGACGACAACGAAACCGACAACCACCACGACGACAACAACCACTACGAAACCGACGACAACCACGAAACCGACAACCACCGCCACGACAACAATTACCAAGCCGGTGACGACAAAGAAACCGGTCTGCACAACAAAGGTGTGCTGACCAATTTGATATCGGTACCGGTTCTCACCGGCGGATAGTGAACGGCTAGGCAGAAACTCCATTCAAGGTCATGGCCGCCGCCATGTGCCTTGGGCCTTGATTTGGTGACATCGGTTCGGAAATGCTTTGGGTATACAACCCGGTGGCGATCGCGGCTGCGATCGCCAGGCATGCTGCAGTAACGCGTGCGCGTCTAGTCATGGTCTGGCCTCTCTCCAACAAGGGTGCTAACGGCCTTTACATACCCGATGGATAAACAGGCTAAACGTTTATTCACCCACTCGCTTGCGAGCAGTTAGCCCTATCCGTCATTGCGGATGTGGCGAACCCAAGCCGCGGCGTCGGCGTAGTCGGCATCAGTAGTCCCCGGCAATACGTGTGCTTCGCGACCATCGTGGCGCGGATATGAGCCGAAGTAACGCACATCGGCGCACACCCGTCGCAAGCCCATGAGTGCTTCGCCGACGCGAGCATCAGCCACGTGACCCTCGCAGTCGACTGAAAAGTAGTAGTCATCAAGTCGTTTGCGAGTTGGTCGTGACTCGATCCTGGTCAAGTTAACGCCGCGGACAGCGAACTCAGTCAAGATTTCGAGCAGAGCACCGGAATGATCAGCACGGATGAAGAGAACCAACGTGGTCTTGTCTTTCCCCGTCGGGGGCGGTGGCGCAGCCGCCTTGCGGATCAATACGAACCGGGTCGATGCATCGGAGTCACCGATGTCGTCTGCAAGCACCTCGAGGTTGTATAAATCGGCAGCATTTATGGGCCCGATAGCTGCGTTGAACGGCGCCGATGGTTCTTCGGCAAGCTGCTTGGCGGCGCCTGCAGTTGATGGTGTCGGAACCAGGTGTGCATTCGGTAGGTTCTGTTTGATCCACGCTGCGCATTGAGCTGCCGCGATCGGAATGGTGGCAACATCTTTGACGTCCATGACGGTGGTTCCCGGTTTCGCCATCAGGCAGAAACGAACAGAAGCCTCGTATTCCTCGACGATGACCAATGATTCGCTGGCCGCAACGAGAGCATGAATCGTGGATACGACCGGACCTTCAAGCGAGTTCTCAATTGGAACGACACCGCCATCCAGGTCGCCCGAAGCAACACCGTTGATGACGGCATCGACGCTCTCGACCGGGATTGCGTCTGCACCATGGACCGAGGACATCTGAGCAACTGCGGCCTGGGTGAATGTGCCATGTGGACCAAGGAAGCCAATAGTTTCGGTCATGCGCGTGTCCTCATGTTGGAAACGCTAGCTGATTGAGTCCGATGGTGGCGCATAGATATCGGTCCCCAGATCCGGTGTTGGATTCGTTATGGCTCGCGTTGGTTGGATTGCGGCGGAATACTGCGACTAGATCACGGGCCTTGTTTCAAAAATCGAGGAGCGCTTGATGAGCAGCTTGCCAGCTGGGGGCGACGCACCTGCGTCTGTCCGACAGGTGGCTGTAAACGTCCTTGACCAGCTATCGATTATGCCCGCCGCCCACCTTGTCGAAGCCATCTCTGTGCTGCGCGGCAAGCCGATCATTGTTGATTATTTTGCCGATGACAAAGCAAGTACCTCGGCGTGTGGAGCATGGGTCGACGTCGGCGTTGCTGACTTAGTGTTTATTTCAGATGCGGTTGGCGGCGTTCATCGCGAGCATGTACTCATGCATGAGTTGGCCCATATGTTGCTTGGTCACAATGTCCTCGACACCCAGACGGAAGCCGATACCCGATCACTGTTTCCCACCTTGTCGCCGGATTTAGTCAGTCGGGTACTTGCGCGCTCGCACTACTCGGATCCTCATGAGCGACAAGCGGAGGAACTAGCTACTGACGTCTTGGTCAACACCCACGGGACCCAACGATCTGCTTGGGTCAACGATCCACGCGCAAGACGTGTCGCCCAGGTGTTAGGTGAGGTCGATCAGAAATGACCGCACTATTAATTCGAATTCTTTTGAGCCTGCCTATCCTCGCTGCCGGATACGTTCGCTTGCGCCGACCACGCGATGACGCTGCGCAACGTGCTTTCACGGTGGCCATTGTGTGTGCTGGTGTCTTGTCAATTTTCAGCGCGTTTCTGCCTTTTGTTGCAACGGTTTTGCATTGGGAGGCGGTCCCAGCTGTTTTCGGACTCGGCTACGTTTGGTTCTCAGTCGTCTGCTTCGTGAAGCTAACTGAAGCATTGCAGTTCATGATGCTTTCTCCCATGCGTTCGCGCGCGTTGGCTCGGCGACCGCGAGTTGTTGGTTTCAGCTTTGCCGTCTTGATTTCCCTGGCAGTTGGTGCCGGACGTTGGAACGAAATCGTGTCCCCAACACCATGGCCTTTTGACCACTACAACTGGTTAGTACTGACGTGGAGTCTGTGGTTGCTCACGCTTGTTGTGTTCGCCCTGTGGATTGGCGTGCTCGCGACATGGGCGGCAATTACCGTTGAGCAGTCTCGCCTGCGCTTCTCGATGGTGCTGCTCATCATGGTGTGTGTGCTTATGTTGTTCTACGTACAAGTGATGTTGACGCTGCGTTCGACAGTGATCGGCTCACTCGGGGTTGGATCTATTCCGATCGCTTTCACGATTTGTTTGTGGGCGCTGTATGTCGTCCTTGCTGTTGCCTGTTTGTGGGTGGTCTTTACCAACCTTCCAGCGGTGAACCGCCGTCGCGATACCCGTCAGCTGGACAGCATTCGTCCTTTGTGGCACAGGCTGGCGCCGATTGACCCCGGAGTCGTGCTTGACCCGATGCCTGATAGCTGCCCCATCGATCGCGAAGATCGTCGTCACGCGTTGTATCGGTCTGCGGTCGAGATCCGAGATTGGATGCTGCAACTTCGGCGCGCGCTGCCCTATGACGCATGGGGTCGAGCCTTGGAAGGGGCCGCGCCATTTGCGCGCACCAAATACAAGCGTGAAGTAATTGCGGCTGCGGGTTGGATCGAGGCTGCCATGGCTGCTGTTACCGAGTCTGACGAACCGGATCGATTTAGTCCCACGCCGCCGTCTCAACCCGATGTCGACAGCGAGCTCGCCACTCTCGCGAGGATTTCGCAGGTTTCCCCAGAAGTCGCGCGAGCAGTCGCAGCGACTATTCGTCAGACAACCCCTCAAGCTGACGCGCATTCTCAATCATCGCCGCAATCGCACTGAGGCTCTCGGGCGACAGATCGTTGGCTCGCAGTGCAATATTCCGCACACCAGCATTACGCAGCGACCCCAAGAGCTCCAGTTCCGCTCCGATTTGCTTGCTCTGGTGGTCGTCAAAGAAGTACGCAACG
>JAHEXM010000126.1:0-2381 GCA_023252115.1 Micrococcales bacterium
CCTTACTGAGCTTCTTCATCTTGGCACTTCCTCGAAGTGGGGAGAGTCTTCGGTAACGAAGTTCTCCCCGCGTTTAGACGCGACTAAACCTGCCCGCAATCAGCAAACGGCGCGCAACGGCCCGAACGAGCAATCGGCGTCGAGACGGGGCCTATTGTGAATCTATGGCACTTCACTCCAACATGGTTGCGCTGGATTCGGCGCTGCCGGACGTCACGTTGCCGCGCCTTGACGGCAGCTACGTGGGGCTCGGGCAAGTCCGTGGGACCGGGAGCCTGCTAGTCGTGTTCGCGTGCAACCACTGCCCGTATGTACGGCATGTCGAATCCGCCCTGGGCGCGCTCATCCAGGAGTTCGCGGGGCAGTCTCTGACGGCCGTCGCCATCAGTTCCAATGACGTCGACCAGTACCCCGACGACGACGTCGACGGGTTGCGCTCACAGCAGGCGCGGGCGGGGTGGGATTTTCCGTATCTCGTCGACGAAGACCAGAAGGCAGCGCAGGCTTTCAATGCTGCATGCACTCCCGACTTTTTTCTCTACAACCGAAAGGGCCTGCTGACGTATCGGGGCGCCTTCGATTTCTCAACCCCCAAGAACGATGAACCCCTGACCGGCGATCTGCTGCGAAACGCGATCACCCTTACTTTGGCGGACAAAACCATCCCGGAGCCGCATAAGCCGTCAATGGGATGCGGGATCAAATGGAAACCAGGCAACGAGCCCGGGTCCTAGTCGGGGTGGCTGCGCAATGATCCACAGGTCGCGAGTTACCGTGGCCTTGTGGCAGACCACGAGTGCGACATGCTCATTATCGGAGCCGGACCTGTCGGCCTTTACGCCGCCTACTACGCCGGATTCCGGGGTTTCAGCGTCGCGCTTATGGACGCCCTTCCTGAGCCGGGTGGCCAAATCACGGCGATGTATCCCGAGAAGGACATTTTCGACGTAGCCGGTTTCCCTGCCATCCTCGGGCGCGAACTCGTGAATGGCCTCGTCGAACAAGCTGGCCAGTTCAAACCCACCTATTTGCTTGACGAACAAGCAGTCGAATTAACTACCAGCGATGCCGGTCCGGTGACCGTGGTCGGTTCGCTCGGTTCGCAGGTAACAGCTAAGGCACTCCTGCTAACCAACGGCATCGGTTCGTTCAAGCCGCGTCCCATCCCGGTTGGCGAGGAATGGGTCGGCCGCGGTGTGGTGTATTTCGTGCCGCGCCTCGATGAACATGCCGGCAAAGACGTCGTCATTATTGGCGGCGGAGACTCTGCATTTGACTGGGCGTGGTCACTACTCTCGATTTCCAAATCGGTGACGTTGGTTCACCGGCGAGACCAGTTCCGCGCGCATGCGTCCATGGTTGACAAGGTCCGCGAGGCTGGTGTCCGACTCATCACCTCTAGCGAACTCAGTGCAGTTCGAGGCAGTGACAACGTGACCGAAGTCGACATTACGAGCAAGACTGATAAGAGCGTCGAAACCCTGCCTGCGCAAACAGTTGTAGCGGCACTCGGATTTATCGCCAACATTGGGCCGATGGCCGATTGGGGTCTTGAACTCGAGAAGCGCAAGTTGGTTGTCGATACCACCATGCTCAGTTCGCTACCAAGGGTCTACGGCGCCGGGGACATCGCGACTTACCCCGGCAAAGTTCCGCTGATTTCAGTTGGTTTCGGTGAAGCTGCGACTGCGGTCAACAATGCGGCTCCGCTTATTGATCCCACTCACGGGGTCTTTCCCGGGCACTCGTCCGGTGAGTCTTCAGACTGACTCGTTTCATGCTTGCGTTGGTCGCGGATACTGCTCCGCCGCTGAGCGAAACCATTTTGTTGGTGTGCGGTGTTGCTTGGGGAATCGCGACTAGTCCGTTGCCTTTGGCAGCGCTTGTGGCAATTCTGTTGACACCCAAGCCCGCGAAGTCGGCACTGGCATTCACGGCCACATGGTTCATCGCAATTTTCGCCAGCCTCTATCTGATGTCGTTCGTCGGTGAGGGCCTGTCTCAACTTGCGCCATCACAGTCAGTTCTAGTCAAGGCATATTGGACGTGCATCGTCCTGGGCGCGATCTTGTTGTTAGTTGGATTGTCCCTTTGGTATCGCGGCAGAAACCGAGACAAAACCAAGGATCAGGAACGCGCCAGGCGGATCCTTGAAGAAGCGGGTGAAGCCGGACCTCGTCGTGCCGCAATCTTTGCCATGGCCTCAGTCGTCATCAACGTATCGAACTACCCTTACTTCATTACAATTTCGCTGATTCTCGCTAGGGGCCAGCTCGATACGGCGACGAAACTCCTCACCATCCTGATTGGCACGATTGTGTGCAGCTCCACCTTCATCGCCATCACGATCATCGTGTTCGTTTGGCGTAAGCGCGTTGAGG
>JAHEXM010000126.1:2391-5908 GCA_023252115.1 Micrococcales bacterium
CGAGTGATCAAGAGCAGCGGCAGCATGGTGCCGGCAACGCTGGCAACGACGGGGGTCGTACTCATGGTGCTGGGGTCGCTGAAGCTTTTCTAGTCCCGCGCGAACCGAGTATCTCGACGCGTATGGTCGCGGTATGCCCCATCCATACGATGAGCAGCGTCCGTTCCCTGCTGCAGCTTTCGACGATGTCCTTGTCGGCAATTCCGAGTTTGCCGCCCATTTCAAAGATTCTGGACTCGGTGGACGAGCAGCCAAGGGACTTGCTCTGGTGACGTGCATGGATTCACGCATCGAACCACTCGGCATTCTGGGGATGAAGGCCGGCGACGTAAAAATCCTGCGTAACGCCGGTGCTCGAGTCACCGATGACGTTATGAGAACGCTGGTATTGGCTGCCTATTTGCTCGAAGTCAACCGAGTCCTGGTAATGCCGCACACCCACTGCAAAATGGCCAGCGGCACCGAGGACGATATTCACCGCACGATATCTCGGCAGTACGGGGTCGACACCCGAAGCATTGAGTTTCGGACCGTTCTTGACCAGGAAGCAGCTCTCGCCGAGGACGTCAAACGCATTCGCTCACACCCTTTGTTGCCGAACTACCTTGTCGTAGCTGGTGCGACGTATGACGTTCACACCGGAGTGATCACACCCATCGATATCTAGACGTCGATCTGATCACGGGTGAGATCGGCAGCTCCGGCGACCAGAAATTCCTTGCGTGGGGCGACGTCGCTACCCATCAATAGATCAAAGACATTTGTTGCGCCTTGGGCATCCGACATTGTCATTCTTCGCAACAGCCGCCCACGGGGGTCCATCGTCGTCTCGCGCAGTTGACGGGAGTCCATCTCGCCTAATCCCTTGAAACGCTGAACAGGGTCTTTGACGATCTTTCCCTCTTTCACCAACGCCGCGGTGGTTTTCTGCATCTCGTCGTCGGAATAGGTGTAGATGACTTCACCGGCGCCTTTGCCGCGTCCACCAACTTCAATGCGATGCAAAGGTGGAACCGCTGCAAAGACTCGGCCTGCTTCAAGGAGTGGTCGCATGTAGCGATGCACCAGCGTCAGCAATAAGCAACGAATATGAGCGCCGTCAACATCGGCGTCAGCCATCACAATAATTTTTCCGTAGCGGACAGCGTCCAAATCAAATGTTCGGCCGGAACCGGCACCGATTACCTGAATGATCGCGGCGCACTCGGCATTCTTGAGCATGTCTGAATCCCCTGCTTTCTGGACATTCAGAATCTTTCCGCGAATCGGCAACAACGCTTGCCGCTCACTATTGCGAGCTAATTTCGCCGTGCCCAATGCGCTGTCACCTTCGACGATGAAGAGTTCGGAATGCTCCGGATCAGCGCTGCGACAGTCAACCAATTTTGCCGGAAGTGCCGACGACTCAAGGGCCGTCTTGCGTCGCGCTACGTCACGTTGATGCCGCGCGGCAAGGCGGGCTCTCGCCGCATTAGCAATCTTGTCCAGGGCAACCCGGGCATTCGCCTTCTCGCCGCGCGGTGGCGTAGCAAACCATGCGCCGAGTTGCTTGGTCACCACATGCGAGACGATTCTCGTTGCCGCTGGAGTTCCTAGGACTTCCTTCGTTTGACCTTCGAATTGAGGCTCGGGCACGCGCACCGTCACCACTGCAGTAAGTCCCTCAAGTACGTCATCTTTGGTGACGTTGTCTTCGCCTACCTTGAGAACCTTGGCAGCTCGCAGCTGTTCGTTGGCAACTTTTACTACGGCACGTTCGAAACCAGTGACATGGGTGCCGCCCTTAGGAGTGGCAATGACATTGACGAATGACTTGATGGTGTTGTCGTAACCCGTACCCCAGCGCATTGCAATGTCGACGCCCAATTCACGCTCGACCTCTTGAGGCGACATGTGTCCGTCTTCGTCGAGCACTGGAACCGTCTCGTGAAAGTGCCCTGAACCGTTCAACCGAATAACGCCAGTAGCAGCTTCGTCGTCTGCAAGATTTTCAACGAACTCGGTGATGCCGCCTTTGAACCGAAAAGTCTCTTCGCGAATATCCTTCCTGTCACGATCATCCCGAATGGAAAGAGTGACATCAGGTACGAGAAAAGCTGTTTGCCGGGCTCGACTCACCAACTCGTCCCAGTCGAATGTCGCGTCGCTAGTGAACACCTGTGTGTCAGGCCACCATCGGATCCTGGTACCCGTGCGACGCCGAGGTACTGCTCCGCCAATTTTGAGACCACTCTTCTTGGTGAACTTTGCATCAGGGCCGGCAGACTCAAAGGTCCCTGCGACACCGCGACGAAACGAAATGGTGTGAGTTTTTCCCGAACGGTCCACTTCTGCGTCCAGACGGGCGGCTAATGCATTGACCACACTGGCGCCCACACCGTGCAATCCCCCGGATGCTGTGTAGGAGCCCCCGCCAAACTTTCCACCCGCATGCAGCCGGGTCATAACCAGCTCAACACCGGACAACCGGCTCTTCTTTTCGGTATCCACCGGAATGCCGCGACCGTTGTCGCGAACCTCAGCCGAACCGTCTGCGCTCAAGATCACCTCGATCTTGGTGCAATGACCGGCAAGCGCCTCGTCCACCGCGTTGTCGATGATTTCCCACAAGCAATGCATGAGCCCGCGCCCATCGGTGGAGCCGATATACATCCCGGGGCGTTTTCGGACTGCATCAAGTCCCTCAAGAACTGAAAGGTGGCGAGCCGAGTAATCAGCCGGAGATGCAGTCACGGTGGGCCTAAGGCTAGTCCGTTCCAGCTCGATCCGTGGCTAACGACCCGTTCAGACACGTCCATGGCTTGTCCACACCCATCGGCCGAAAGGCCCCCCTCGATAGCCAGTAGTACGCCCAGGGCGAACCAACACGGTGGCCGGAACGGGAAGGTTTCCAAGGTGCGAGACTGTTAGGTACATTGAAGGGGCCGAAAGGCGCTCATTACGCGTAAACGAAGTGGCAGTTATAGACAGTTAGACGCACACTAGGAGCAGGGCAACGCACCATTAGGAACAACCCGCGCAGGACCGACAGACCAGGAGGTGGACCATGAACACAACATTGGCACCCCCCGCGCCCCTTACGGCGGCAGATCGATGCGACCGGTGCGGAGCCACCGCGTTCGTACGAGTGGTCCTTAGCTCGGGTGGTGAGTTGCTGTTTTGCGGTCACCACGCGAGGCAGCACCTCGACAAGTTGCGCCCATTAGCTGCCCGAATTGACGATGAGACGGATCGTTGGGATGCCACCCAAGAAGACGTCGAAGCTGCACCGGCCGGTTCAGCCGAATAGCTCAGGTACTAACGCCCTTTGAATTTAGGGGAACGTCGTTCGTCGAACGACAGCAGACCTTCTACGTAGTCTTCGCTGTGCCAAGCCGAGTGACGTAACGATGTCAAATGCTCAAACTTGTCTGACGTCAATGGGCTGGCATCGGTCAGTGCTTTTATTTCAGCTTTGAGTGCCCGGACGGCAAGTGGTGCACGCTGCGTAATGCGGTGGGCAAGTTCATGGGTCTTT
>JAHEXM010000127.1 GCA_023252115.1 Micrococcales bacterium
AAGGTGAAATCCTGCTGGCACCGCTGATGTTGCGAGCAATGCGTGTCGTTGTGCTTTGTCCGGCCGCGGCAGTTGTCCTGTGTGCTGCAGTCAACTTGTCGCGCTGGAGCACCAGCCGGCGTCAGCCAGGGACGACCGAAACCACTAGCGTTGACCCAACGGCGCCGTTCGTGCCTGAGTGAGTCGAACCAAATCCTCGGGCGACATCTCGATGTCGAGTCCGGGTTTGCCAGCCGACAAGTAAATAGTTGCGAAGTCCAGCGCGGACACATCAACGATGGTTGGCAAGTAGTTCTTCTGAGCGAGCGGACTCATGCCGTCTGCGCTGTAGCCCGTGACTTTTTTGATGTCGTCATAGTCAACGATTTCTGGTGCTACATCTAACGATCGGGCCGCCGATAGCCCATAACCCTGGGTGTCGTCGGCCTGTTCATACCGATGAATCGCGTATGCGACTTCCTGGTCCGTAAGGAAATCGGTGACCGGTGTACTCACCCCGCTCTTCTTCGCCCCCGAGTTGGCCATTCCCCAAAGTTAGCCATCCGAGGGCGGCGGCGCTCTTTACTCTGGCGCATACAGGTGAGGCGGCCAACTACGATGAACCACATGATGCGCTCGGTTGATCTTCGCGAATCATTCGCCGACCCCCGAACAGTGGTCCCGAGGGCTGATCTTGATGTCAGCGCGGCCACAGCTGCGGTTCGCGAAATCATTGCTGATGTCGCGGATCGAGGCGAAACGGCCGTCCTTGAATGGACCGAAAAGCTCGACGGTGTCCGCCCACCGAGTCTTCGAGTCCCGGACCGGGTTCGTCGCGATGCTTTGGCCAATCTGGATTCCGAGGTGCGTCTGGCTCTCGATGAGGCCATCCGACGCGTGCGCTTAGTTCACGAGGATCAGCAACGCGCCTCCGTCACGACCGTTGTTACGCCAGGCGGAACTGTGACGGAGCGATGGACTCCTGTCGACCGCGTCGGTCTCTACGTTCCAGGCGGGCGCGCCGTTTATCCCAGCAGCGTTGTCATGAATGTGGTGCCTGCCCAGATTGCTGGCGTGCCCTCGCTAGCCGTGGCCTCGCCCCCCCAAAAAGACTTCGATGGTTGGCCCCACCCTCTGGTCCTTGCGGCGTGCGAATTGCTAGGAGTTGACGAGGTCTACGCGGTCGGGGGGGCCCAGGCCGTCGCCCTGTTCGCTTACGGAGCAGAGCTCAGTGGTCCCCAGCCCCTGTGTGAATCGGTGTCGATGGTCACGGGCCCCGGCAACATCTGGGTCACGGCTGCCAAGCGAGAGCTGCGCGGACGGATCGCTATCGACTCAGAAGCGGGCCCAACGGAAATCATGATCGTTGCCGATGATTCGGCCGATCCACGGTTTGTGGCCGCTGATCTGATTAGTCAGGCCGAGCACGACGTGATTGCTGCGGCAGTGTTGGTCACTGACTCGAGCGAGCTGATCGCTGCGGTGTCAGCTGAACTTGACGGACAAGTTGCCGCCACGAAGCACAGTGAACGAATCCGCGAAGCGCTTGCCGGCAATCAAAGCGCGTTGATTCTGGTGCGCAGCATTGACCAAGCCCTCGAAGTTGCGAATGCATACGCTGCTGAACACCTAGAGATTCACACCCGCAGTGCCCGTGATGACGCCTCTCGCATTCGCAATGCAGGTGCGATCTTTGTTGGACCCTGGTCACCAGTTTCGCTTGGCGACTACTGCGCCGGTTCTAACCACGTTTTACCCACCGGCGGCTGCGCATGTTTCTCGTCGGGTTTGTCAGTTCAAACATTTCTCAAGGGCGTCCACATTGTGGAGTACGACGAAGCCGCCCTCGGCGAAATAGCCGATACGGTCGGCGTGCTTGCCCGAGCCGAGGACCTGCCTGCTCACGCTGCTGCAGTGGACGTGAGATCCGCTGATGACTGATCTTCCCCTGCGCGATGAACTTCGCGGGGTAGCGCCTTACGGCGCCCCGCAATTGGATGTCGCAACCCGACTGAATACCAACGAGAACCCGCACCCGCCCACACCCGAAGTGGTTGCGGCCATCACTGCGGCAGTCGGCGAAGCGGCCGCCGGGCTCCAGCGCTACCCCGATCGTGACGCAGTCGCATTACGCCAAGATCTCGCTTCATATCTGACCAAGGCAACAAGCGTGGAGATCTCAACTGACCAAGTGTGGGCCGCCAATGGAAGCAACGAGATTTTGCAGGAATTGTTGCAGGCGTTTGGGGGACCGGGCCGGGTAGCGCTTGGGTTCGAGCCGAGCTATTCGATGCATCGGATCATTGCGCGCGGCACCGGAACGACCTACTTAGCGGGTGCACGTAAAGCCGATTTTTCAATCGACGCGGTTGACGCAGTGGAATCAGTAATTGAGAGCAAGCCAGACGTCGTTTTCATTTGTTCGCCCAACAATCCAACTGGAACATCGGTCGACCTCGAAGTGGTGTGCGGGATTTACGACGCCACCGACGGGATGGTGGTCGTCGATGAGGCATATGCCGAATTCAGCTCTGCGCCAAGTGCGGTAACGCTGCTTCAAGGCCGGCCACGTCTGGTGGTAACTCGTACCATGAGCAAGGCATTCGCGTTTGCCGGTGCGCGAGTGGGTTATCTCGTAGCGGACCCTGCAGTGATCGATGCGATGTTTCTGGTTCGTTTGCCCTATCACCTGTCGTCGATCACTCAGGCCGCTGCCCGTGCCGCATTGGCTCACAGCGAATCACTGATGGGGGCAGTCGAAGATCTGAAGAACCAGCGCGATCGAATTACTGATCGTTGCGCCGAGCTTGGCTGCACGGTCATCCCGAGTGATGCCAACTTCGTGCTTATCGGCGGTTTCGGCGATCAGGTAGCGATGTGGGAAAAGCTGTTGGCTCGCGGGGTCCTGGTACGCGACGTGGGGCTTGCTGGGTGGCTTCGAGTGACGGCTGGCACTCAAACCGAAACCGATGCATTTCTGGATGCGCTATCTGACATCCTGGGATCTTCAACCACCGGACAGGAGACGGCATGAGCCGCCACGCGCGCGTGGAACGCAAGACCAAGGAAAGCGATGTCCTTGTCGACCTGGAACTCGATGGGACGGGCAAGGTCGATGTCGAAACTGGTGTTCCGTTCTACGACCACATGTTGGCCCAGCTCGGTAAGCACGGCGGATTCGACCTCTACGTGCGCACGACGGGCGATCTTGAGGTCGATGCGCATCACACCGTCGAAGACACGGCGCTCGCCTTCGGGACGGCACTGCGGGAAGCGCTCGGGGACAAAGTTGGTATACGACGATTCGGTGACGCACTTGTGCCGCTGGATGAGTCCTTAGTGCAGGCAGCTGTAGATCTATCCGGACGCCCATATGTCGTCCAAGAAGAGCCGCCAATCGTGGAGCTGATCGGCACATACGACACCACACTCACCCGTCACATTTGGGAATCAATATCGGCATCCGCCCAAATTTGCCTGCATGTTCGAGTGATTACTGGACGAAACGCGCATCACATCGTCGAGGCACAGTTCAAGGCTGTCGCCCGCGCACTGCGGGATGCTGTGGCGCTCGATAGCCGCGTTACTGGAATTCCGTCTACAAAAGGCGCGCTGTAGGTGGGCGACTCTTGGGTACCGATCATCATGTTGGTGGCAGCCGGTTTCTGTGGCGGCGGCACATACTCATTCGCTAAAGCCAAAATGATCGGTTTCGCAGTGGTCATGGGTATTGCCACTCTGTTCTGCCTCGGTGCCGCGTGGGCGTGGTGGGCGTGAGCTCTGCGGACATCGTCATTCTTGACTATGGGTCGGGCAACCTCCGCTCTGCACAACGCGCGATAGAACACGTCGGGGCACAAGTTGAAGTCACGGCCGATCCGGATCGTGTTCTTAGTGCCGATGGTTTAGTCGTGCCTGGGGTGGGGGCATTCGCGGCCTGTATGGCTGGCTTGAACTCGGTAAATGGTCCGAGTCTGATCGATAAGCGTCTTGCTGGCGCGCGGCCGGTCTTGGGAATCTGCGTGGGCATGCAGGTGCTCTTTGACCTCGGGGTTGAGCACGGAATCGAAACCCCCGGATGCGGTCAGTGGCCGGGCGTTGTCGACGAGCTAACCGCGCCGGTTTTGCCGCACATGGGATGGGACACGGTCGAGCCGCCGAGCGACACGCGGTTGTTTGCTGGCATTGAAAATCAACGGTTCTATTTCGTGCACTCATTCGCGGCACGGAACTGGGACATGGACACGTCATCGGCGATCGAGGCACCTGCAGTGACGTGGGCGCACTATGGCGAGCGATTTGTTGCTGCGGTGGAAAATGGCCCGCTCTCGGCAACCCAATTTCACCCGGAAAAATCATCGGATGCTGGATTAGCTCTGCTGCAAAACTGGGTCAGTTCACTGGCTTAGGTAGGGTCGCGCTGTGACTCTTCAACTATTGCCAGCTGTCGATGTGTCCAACGGCCAGGCTGTCCGCTTGACGCGAGGCGAAGCCGGAACCGAAACCGACTATGGCGATCCAATTGCCGCAGCCTTGGATTGGCAAGAGCAAGGCGCGCAATGGATTCACCTGGTCGATATTGATGCCGCATTTGGGCGCGGACAGAACAGCGCGCTGCTGGCGGAAGTTGTCGGCCGAGTCGACATCGACGTCGAAATGTCCGGCGGCATTCGCGACGACGCGAGTCTGGCGGCGGCATTGGCAACCGGATGTAAGCGAGTCAACCTGGGAACTGCCGCACTTGAGGATCCAACCTGGTGTGCCCAAGTTATCGCCGAGCATGGCGACAAGATTGCCGTAGGACTCGATGTACGCGGAACAACTCTGGCTGCTCGGGGATGGACAGAAGAGGGCGGAGACCTTTTCGAGACCTTGGCCCGACTGGAAGCTGACGGATGCGCGCGCTACATCGTGACTGACGTGACCATTGATGGAACTCTGCAAGGACCGAACCTGCATTTATTGAAAAAGGTGTGCGAAGCAACGGGCAAACCCGTCGTGGCAAGTGGCGGCATTGGTCGTCTCGAAGACCTGCACGAAATCGACAAGATGCGCCAGCACGGTGTTGAAGGCGTCATCATCGGGAAAGCCCTGTACTCGGGGGCGTTTACGCTGGCCGAGGCTCTTGCCGCTGTCGAGGATCGCCGTGACTTCATACCGGTCGACTTCACCAAACCACCGCCTGATTAGGAGAGTGCAGTGTCTCTCGCAGTGCGGGTGATCCCGTGTTTAGACGTCGATGCTGGCCGGGTGGTTAAAGGCGTCAACTTTGTTGATCTTGTCGATGCTGGCGATCCAGTCGAACTGGCGAGGGCATACGACGCTGAAGGGGCAGACGAACTTGTATTTCTCGACATCACTGCCAGCAGTGCAAATCGAGAGACGACCTACGACGTTGTTCGCCGAACTGCAGAGCAAGTCTTTATCCCGCTGACAGTTGGCGGAGGTGTTCGAACCGAACAAGACATCGACCGGCTGTTACGCGCGGGCGCCGACAAAGTAGGCATCAATACGGCAGCGATCGAACGACCCGAGTTCCTTTCCGAAGCAGCGCATCGGTTTGGTGCTCAGTGCATCGTGTTGTCAGTTGATGCCCGTCGCTGCACGGGGACGACAGTGACCGAGTCCGGATTTGAAGTAACCACACATGGTGGTCGACGCGGAACTGGGATTGACGCCATCGGATGGGCCGCGGATGGAGCACGCCGAGGAGCCGGCGAAATCCTGCTCAATTCGATGGATCGTGATGGCACCCGAGACGGATTCGATGTCGAGCTGATCACGATGGTGCGCGACGCAGTGACCGTTCCCGTTATTGCAAGTGGCGGTGCCGGGGCGGCCGAGGACTTTCCCGCTGCGATTGAAGCAGGGGCAGACGCGGTCTT
>JAHEXM010000128.1 GCA_023252115.1 Micrococcales bacterium
GCATGTTGATCGCTTTGTCTTGCTTGTGGTTCACCCACTACGCACTCGGCCTAACTGGCCCCATCGCCAACAACATCAGCGCCAACGTCATCGGCCTTGGCCTAGGTACGTTGTTCCGCTTCTGGTCTTACCGCAAGTGGGTATTCCCTGAGGCTTCAACCGAAGAAGCCCTTAAGTTCGCTGAGGTCTAGTTAGCTAGACCGGCGTCACACCGTGGCGACGGCGCGAAAATGTGCGGTCCTTGGTCTTGGCCGCTGCAAGCCGTCGAATGAGGTCGTCGCGCAAGTCCTCGGGCTCGACAATCGCGTCGACCACCAGTTCAGCAGCTAAGTGCACGATGTCGATGTCCTCTTCGTACTCGTCACGCTTTGCGTTAACGAATGCGTCTCGCTCGGTCTCGTCATCAATTGCCGCAATCTTGTTCGCATACACCGCATTGATTGCGGCTTCGGCTCCCATTACTGCGATCTTGGCTGTCGGCAGGGCAATGGTTGCATCGGGCATAAAGCCCGGACCGGCCATGGCATACAAACCAGCGCCGTAGGCCTTACGCACCACCACACAAAACTTCGGAACTGTTGCTTCACTGACGGCAGTGATCAGTTTGGCGCCGTGGCGAATGATGCCTTGCTTTTCAACCGTGCTGCCGACCATGAATCCCGGCACATCCGACAGAAAGATCAGCGGAACGTTGAATGCGTCGCACAGTTGAATGAATCGGGTTGATTTGTCGGCACTGTCGACAAACAGGACGCCACCCTTGAACATCGGATTGTTCGCGACGATGCCCACCACCTCGCCGTCCATGCGAGCGAAACCGACAACCAGTTCTTTGGCCCACAACGCGTGAATCTCAAAGAACGATCCAGTGTCGACAAGTCCGCGGATATAGCGCCGCATATCGAAGGCTTGCCGCTCACTTTCTGGAACAAGCGCGCGCAAATCAATTGACTCGCTCGGTTCGGCTTCGATTGCAGGCGGCGCGCCTTCCCAATTCTGCGGCAGGAACGACAAGTACCGACGCACACCATCGAGGGCATCCTGTTCGGACTTAACCAACATGTGCCCCACACCGCTTTGGGAGCAATGAACCTTTGCGCCACCCATGTCTTCGAGCGTGGTGATTTCCCCGGTGACCATTTCGACCATTCGGTCAGAGCCTAGATACATCGACGCATTTCCTTCGACCATGATCACGATGTCGCAGAATGCCGGGATATAGGCGCCACCGGCAGCACTTGGTCCAAAGAGTGCACACACCTGCGGAATGGAACCCGAAGCGCGCACTTGGTTCCAAAAGATTCGGCCAGCTCCTCGACGGCCAGGAAAAAGGTCGACTTGATCGGTGATTCGCGCACCCGCTGAATCGACAAGCCACACCATCGGGACACCGAGCTCATAAGCGCGTTCGATGATTCGCACAATCTTTTCGACCGTGCGGGCACCCCAAGAGCCCGCCTTGACAGTCGAGTCATTTGCCATCAGACAAACAGTGCGGCCATCGATCGTGGCGGTTCCGGTAATAACTCCATCAGCTGGCAAGTCGCCTGCAAGAACATTGGCGTACATGCCATCTTCAGTAAAAGATTCTTTGTCGACAAGCAACGCAACACGTTCACGCGCGAATAGCTTTCCCTTGGCAGCGTTGGCTTCGTGGTACTTAGCGCCACCGCCAGACTCAACCGTCGTGCGCAGTTCAGGAATCGGCGGATGCGCAGGCATGAGTCGTCACCTCACGAACGAAAGGGCGGATATTGCTTCATATGAGGGTAACTGCGGCCAAATTCGTGAAGGACGGCGCGTTACTTCGACTTCTTGGGCCGCGAGAGCGACCACGAACGCATGAGTCCAAAACCGCGAACCGGTCGCGGACGGACACCTCTGACGACAAATCGTTCGTCGCCTTGGAGTAGGTCCATGGTGAGCGCATCAATGTAGGTGTTTGTCGGCTTTGCCATGACGGTCAATCGGCTTGCTCGGTTCACGGTCGTACCAAAGACATCGCCCATTCGCGATATTACCGGTCCGGTCGCCAAACCCACCCGCAGCTTAGGGACGTCATGGTCGCCGATAAACGCTTCATGCAGGGTCAGTGCTGCTTCGCCAACGACATCAACCTTTTCGTGTGCGAACAAGACTTCGTCGCCCAATGTCTTGACCAGGCGCACTCCCAGTGACGACACGACATCAGAACTGACTGACTCAAACAACTGAACGAGTTCGGCGAGTTGGTCATCAGGCATCTCGCGCGAGATGCGGGTGAATCCGACCAGGTCGGCAAATCCCACCGTCATTTGTCCGGTGAACTCATCGTCGCTGCTGGCCTGATCCGAAGCTCGCGCGATCTCGGCAGCCGTATGCCGTCGCCACGCGTGGACCATGAGTCGCTCGAGCGCCGGGGTCATGACTTTTGCGTCTAGCAGGACATCCGGCACTTCGCTTGCGCGCAGTTCTCCGGCCGTCTCGATGCGGTGCCGCTCAGCGAAGACCCTGCCCAGCGTTGTGCCCTGCCAGTCGGCCAACCTTGCCGCCGTTTGACCGAGACTTCGAACTACCTCTAGCGCGTCATCGAACTTCAGATAGCCACCGTTGACCAGTTCCATCAACGTTTCGAGCATCTTGACGTCAGACTCAGTGAACGCACGAGCTCTGCCAACGTCGGCGAACCCCATGGCTCGCCAAATTTGCCGTGCCTGACCGAGTGAAATGCCGACCTTGTCAGCAACTTCCCGACTGGTGTATTTGTACGGGCCCTTCAGCATGTACGAGATCAGGTCATCGCTGACCGGCTGCTTCTTTTTAGTCATGACGCGGCCGGATATGCCATGGCTTGTTGGTATTGCGCCCATGCCGTGGCGCGCAATTGCAACAGTGCTGCTTGATGGTCCTCGACCCTGGCTACGTTGGGCAAAACCGCTGGTCCGTTTGTCATCGGTGAGGTGATGACGATTGAGCCGGCGCCGACCGCACGCTGCAGCAATCCGCGGTGGGCATGGATCTCTGAGACTCCGAGAAGCGGCAGGTCCCAACCAATCCGGCAACGTCGATCGAATCTGACCAAAAGGCGTCGGTCGGTAACCGTGGCACGAAAGTTTGCCCATCGACGGAACTGTCGAATGACGGTGGCGCGCAAGAGCAACAAGAAGACAATGAATACCGCAATTCGAAAACCCAGAGTCACCCAATCGGGAGAACCGAACCAAGTTGCAGCATGGCCGAGGGCGTATCCAGTGACAACCGTCAGCACGACGAGCCGCAAGGCAACTCCAGTCAGGCCCACCCAATGAGCGCGGATCTCGAGCACGATTTGCTCACCCGGTTCCAGGTAGACCCACGATTTACTCACCGGGAGATCGTTCCATGTCGGCTACCGCGACGTTACTCAGCGGGTCGATAGACCGTCGGGATTTCGATTTCGGCCGATGCTGTCACTCGTTTGCAGTAACGAATCACCGCTACCTCAAGTGAAATACGTCGCCAGCGGCGATTGCCCGGAGCCGGTCATCTTGCGTCGCCAGCAACAGTCGGCCGTGGGAATCCACGTCGGTGGCTTGCCCAACTAGGTCGTGCCCGTCCGCCATTTGCACACGGACTTGGCGGCTGATCGTTAGGCACAAGGCGCGATATTTCTGCGCCAAACCGCTGGCATTGGCGTCGCCGTCTCTATCGGCCCAGTGTTCCCACTCGCTATTCAAAGCACCCATCACGGTCACCAGGAGCGCGGTGCGGTCCACCTCGTTTCGACCCTCTGCCGCAATTGACGTCGCATTCGGAACCGGCAATTCGCCGGCGGCCCCGAAAATGTTAATTCCGATTCCGATGACAACCCCATCACCATGACGTTCGACCAGGATGCCAGCGATCTTTCGTGGGCCCGCAGATCCGTCAAAGCTCGGCCCATCAATGACGACATCGTTCGGCCATTTCAAGCCGGTCATGATCCCGAAGGTCCTCAATGACTCGGCAACGACGACCCCGGCCATGAGTGGAATCCAGCCAAGCGACTCTGGCGCAAAGTGCGACGGGGGGCGGGCAATCACTGAGGCAAGCAGGGCCGCGCCCGGTTTGCTTTCCCACGACCGATCCAGACGCCCACGGCCCGCGCTCTGGTGATCGGCGACAACGATTGTCCAATCTGGTGCAGCGTCGGCAATCAAGCGTGCGGCATCAGCGTTGGTCGATTGAGTCGTACTCAGCACGATTGGCGGCGGCAACACAAGTCCGGCCGCGGCCAATTCAGTCGTGATTTCAGCGACGTCGAGTGGGGAGCGCGGATTTTCGGGGGTTGGCACGTTGCTACCGTACGCAAATCGGCCAAACCCTTGGGGAAATTGATGACTGCACAGCCCACCGACAGTCCCGTCGACCCGCACACGACAGCTGGCAAGCTCAACGAGTTGCAGCGACGTCGCGATGCCGCCAAGCACGCAGGTTCTGAGCGAGCGATCGAAAAGCAACACTCCAAGGGGAAAATGACCGCGCGCGAGCGCATCTTGACGTTGCTTGACGAAGGTTCATTCATCGAGCTTGACGAATTGGCCCGACACCGCAGCCACAACTTCGACCTAGCCGAAAATCGGCCGTACGGCGATGGCGTCGTGACCGGATACGGCACCATCGATGGCCGACCCGTCTGCGTTTTCTCGCAAGACTTCACTGTCTTTGGCGGAAGCCTGGGTGAAGTCTTCGGCGAAAAGATCGTCAAGGTCATGGACCTGGCAATGAAGACCGGCGTTCCGGTCATTGGTATTAATGATTCCGGCGGAGCGCGCATTCAAGAGGGCGTCGTCTCGCTTGGTCTGTATGGCGAAATCTTCCTACGCAATGTCCATGCCTCTGGAGTGATCCCGCAAATCTCGCTCATCATGGGGCCGTGCGCGGGTGGTGCCGTTTACTCACCAGCCATCACCGACTTCATCGTCATGGTGGACAAGACCTCGCACATGTTCATTACTGGACCGGACGTCATCAAGACGGTCACAGGCGAAGATGTTGAGTTCGAGGAACTCGGCGGGGCTCGCACCCACAACAGCAAGTCAGGCGTCGCCCACTACATGGGAACCGACGAAGAAGACGCGCTGGATTACGTCAAGGCACTGCTGTCGCATCTGCCGAGTAACAACATGGAAATGGCCCCGGCTCACGACGTTGACATCGACCTCGACATCACCGATGAAGACCGCGAACTCGATGCCTTTATTCCCGACTCGCCAAACCAGCCATACGACATGCACAACGTCATCGAGCACATCGTTGACGAAGGCGACTTCCTTGAGGTTCAGCCGCTTTGGGCGCCGAACTTACTTATTGGATTTGCGCGGGTTGAGGGACACAGCATCGGCATCGTTGCGAATCAGCCAATGCAGTTCGCGGGAACGCTTGACATTGACGCTTCAGAGAAAGCATCGCGATTTGTTCGCACCTGCGACGCGTTCAATGTCCCAGTCCTCACGCTCGTTGATGTGCCTGGCTTCTTGCCAGGAACTGACCAAGAGTGGAACGGCATCATTCGCCGCGGCGCAAAACTGATCTACGCGTACTGCGAGGCGACCGTACCGAAAATTACTGTCATCACTCGCAAGGCGTATGGCGGTGCTTACGACGTCATGGGTTCGAAGCACCTTGGCGGTGATGTTTCGTTTGCATGGCCGACAGCAAGTGTTGCCGTGATGGGCGCTCAGGGTGCGGTCAACATTCTTTACCGAAAGGAACTCAAAGACGCTTCCGATCCTGAAGCAAAGCGCGCCGAACTCATTCAGGATTACGACGACACCTTGGCAAACCCGTACTTGGCTGCCGAGCGTGGCTACGTTGACGCGGTCATCATGCCGCACGAGACTCGCAAGCAAGTCATCCTTT
>JAHEXM010000129.1 GCA_023252115.1 Micrococcales bacterium
CACGACAATCGGATCCTCAGCAGTGTGAGGTGCTAACGAATTCATGCAGGGTTCCCCGCAGCGAGGCCAGCCTTCTCGATGTAGTTGATTGCATCGCCAACGGTGACGAGGTTTGCAACATCGCCATCAGGAATGCGCACATCGAACTTTTGCTCGGCTGCTACAACAACTTCGACCATGCTCAGTGAGTCAAGATCCAGGTCGCCCTGAAACTCTGCACTGGGAACAACTTCAGCGGCTGGCGTACCGGCCACCTCTTCAATGATCGCGGCAAGCGCGGTCAGGATTTCTTGGTTGTCACTCATTTAACTTCCTCCGTTATTTCTGGTGTTCGTTTGTCTGACATCTGTGGGTGTTGCGTTCTGCTAGGGAGCTGTCACGACTTGACTCGCCCAGCACATGCCGGCGCCAAACCCGACGAGCAAGACCTTGCCACCGCTGGGAATTCGGCCTTCTTCGACCAAACGCGCCAAGGCGAGCGGGATGCTTGCGGCGGATGTGTTGCCGTTTATGCGCACGTCGTCTGACACGACAGTGCTGTCGTCAAGGCCGAGTTTCTTGGCTGCAGCTTCGACAATACGAAGGTTTGCTTGGTGTGGAATGAATGCCGCGAGATCCTTTGGCTCGATGCCTGCTCGGGCACATGCCTGACGCGAAATCTCGGCAACTTCGACGGTTGCCCAACGGAAAACTGATGGGCCGTCCATTTCGAGATAGCGGCCCCAGTCTTGAACCATGATGAGGTCGCGCTTGCTGCCGTCAGATCCCCACACCACTGGACCGATTCCGTTTTCGTCTTCGGGCGTTTGGCCGATAACGACTGCGCCAGCACCATCACCAAACAACACGGTGACGTCGCGCTTGGTCCAGTCCATCCAGTCGGTCAAGCGCTCGACACCGACAACGACTGCGTACTTTGCTGATCCGGCACGAACTGAATCTGAAGCAAGCGTCAGCGCGTAGCAGAAGCCAGCGCAGGCACCGTTGACGTCAATCGCGCCGCCCGGAATTCCCAATCGGTGAGCAACCTCAGGCGATCCGCCAGGTGTTGGTGTCGGCAAAGTAGAAGTGGCAACGATGAGCAACCCAACTTCAGCAGCGTCAATGCCAGCAGAGGCAATTGCTTTTCCAGCTGCATCGACTGCCATGTCGACGATCGACTCGCCTTCACCAGCGATTCCTCGTGACTCAATACCCGTACGTGTGCGAATCCACTCATCGGAGCTGTTGAGTTCGGCCGGAAGTTCGGCGTTTGATACGCGGCGCTGCGGATGTGCTGCAGCAACCGACAAAATGCGTGACCCGTTCATCGAACACCCGCCGCTACTTGTTGGAATTCATTGATGGTTACTTGCTCATTTGCTGTTTCGTAAATTGCCCGAACCTTTTCGAGATCGTCGGGAGTGTTGAGTGCAACGGTTGCAACGCCTGGGAGCGAGCGTTTCGCGAGACCGGTAAGAGTTCCGGCTGGCATCAATTCGATGAAAGACGTGATTTCGAAATCGCGCAGCGTCTCGGTACACAAATCCCAACGGACCGGTGATGCAACTTGGTATACCAAGCGAGCAAGAATGTCGGCGCCGTCGGATGCGAGACCGCCATCGGCTTGTTCAGCGTCGATTAACCCGCCGTCGCAGTTGGAAAGAAAGGGAAGAGTTGCTGGAGAAAATGTCGCGGTAGTTGCCGCCGCTGCTAGCGGTGCGACAGCTGGCCTCATTGCCGGGGTGTGGAACGCGCCAGCCACCTCAAGGCGACGTACGCGTGCACCTTCGGGTGCGGCTGCGGCAAACGCATCGAGCGCGTCGATCGGGCCGCCAGCCACGATTTGTCCGCCGCCGTTGTCGTTGGCCGCCACAAGTCCGTGAGTCGCAAGAGCGCTGAGCACCTCGTCACGATCGCCGCCAAGGACAGCTGACATTCCGGTGGGCGCAACTGCACACGCCTGCGCCATTGATCGACCTCGGACGCTCACCAGGCGCATCGCCTCAGATTCGGTTAATACGCCAGCGAGGACGGCTGCCGCCCACTCGCCAACACTGTGGCCCGCAACAACATCTGGACGAACCCCGTGGGTCTCCAGGAATCGAGCTGCCACCAAGGCACTGGCGACTACGAGCGGTTGGGCGATCTCGGTTGGCCGTATCGCGTCGGCATCCCAATTGGTGCCTACGTCAACGAGGTCGAGTTCGGCTGCTTCCGAGAGCTCGCCGAGTTGTTGGCCGACTCCTGGGACGTCGAGCCATGGGGAGAGAAGTCCGGGACGTTGTGCGCCCTGACCTGGAGCAACAATTGCCTTCATGTCTCAACTGTCGAGGATTTACCGCTCGCTGTCCTCGACGCACATCGACGTAATGTAAAGGAAACTGTTGTAGGTTTCCTACAAGAGTTCATCGGCCCTTGATACTCGCCCGACAATCATGGCCACTTGCAGGGCAAACCGGTCCCGTGGGTGTCGCGGACTGTAACCAGTCAGTTCCTCTATGCGATTGATGCGGTACCTCAGCGTATTGACGTGGACGGGGATAGCTCGTGCCGCTCTCTCAAGCGAACCCCCCTCGCGAATCACTGCATCTGCCGTCTCCAAGAGCCCAGTTCCCGCCTCGCATAACGGCTTGTAGCAAGCCTCTACAAGGGCCGAACGGGCTAAATCATCGCCACCGAGGGCGCGCTCTGGCAAGAGGTCGTTGGCGTAGATAGGTGTCTTGGCTTCGGGATAACCGGGAAGCGCGCTGAGGCCTGCCAGCGATGCGCGAACGCTTTCTGCGGCAACAAGCAGGTTCGGCGCTGGCGGTCCAACCACAATGTCGCGAAGCGACGGGAGCAACTCCTTGGCTTTCGTCAATGGATTGCGCGAACCCGTTGCACTGACAAGAACAATCACAGCATTTCCGTGAGCACCTGCAAGCGCGTGGATACCTGAGCGACGAGCAGCGTGCGGGATCTCATCGATAACTGCATCGGAATCACCTGTCGGATAACCAGCCATAGCTCGAACCTGGCGCGTTGTTGGCCAACCCAGCGCACTTGCCCAAGTGCCGATTGCATCTTCGTCATGTCCAGCAATGAGTGCATCAACAAGTTGAGCTTGAATTCGAGCGTCCCACGCACCGCGTTGCTCGGCTGCCCGCGCATAGACGATGGCGGCAGCAAACGCAATCTCTCGCCCGTAACGCTCAACCGATGCGCGCAACCAATCCTCGTCACCTTCAGCCGCCATCTCGCCGACCATTGCTTCGCCCGCTTCAAACGCCGAACGAATCAGCTCGACTGTTTGTTCAAGTGTTACTGCGCGCGCGGCAGCAGCCGGGACAGCGATGAATG
This sequence comes from Micrococcales bacterium, assembly GCA_023252115.1. Classification (GTDB taxonomy): domain Bacteria; phylum Actinomycetota; class Actinomycetes; order S36-B12; family UBA10799; genus JAHEXM01. The sequence goes on from JAHEXM010000129.1 coordinate 3,322, forward strand.
GTGTGCGCGGTGCCGACACTTGTTCTTCGGGATTGCCGACCCAACCGACAAATGCTTCGACTCCGGTTTGCACCACCACACCAATCCACGAACGCACATCTGCACTCAGAGCGACGTACCAATCGATCTGCTCGAGCCGCGAAATGGCGTCGCGGGTAAGTGCCGGAGCGGCTTTGCGCACGCGGCGCAGTGTCTCGGCATGGGGTTCGGGCACGGTTCAAGCATGCCCTGTCGCCCATGAGGATTGCTGACAAACGTCGCTACGCACCGCGATCTCGCAATCTGCACGCCGGTGAACGCGCTAAATCACTGCGAATTCAACAAGATTGCTTGCGAACCGGTTGATCGGCTGACGAGCCTGGAGGGCAGACATGGCGCGTCCTGATCTGTCAAACACACTGGCGCACATTTCGGCGCCGTTGGATTGGGTTTGCTTAATCCTCGGCCTTGTCCTCGTCTTTATTGCTGGTAGCAGCGTGATGCGGACACTGGTGATTACGCGTGGATCGCATTCGCTGGTAACCAGGGTCGTGGGCGGCGCCACACGCCTTTCGTTTCGGGCAGTGTCACGGCGATTCAAGAATTACTACGTCCGTGATCGGATCAACACTTGGCTGGCGCCGTTGGATCTGATGTTCTTTCTATTTGCGTGGCTGATCCTGTTCCTATTCGGCTTTGCACTGATTCTTCGATCCGATGACCACAATGATCTGATCGGCGCGCTTCGCGAAGCGGGATCAAGTTTGTTCACTTTGGGTTTTGCCACTAGCAACCAAACGCAACTCACGTTGGTGGACTTCATTGCGGCAGCAACTGGTCCGATTGTTATCGGACTGCTTGTTGGATATTTGCCTGCTCACTATGCCGCCTATAACCGACGCGAAGTCGACGTCGCGGTACTGCACGCGCGAGCCGGAGAACCGAACTGGGGACCGGAAATCCTTGCGCGCCGTGCAGAGATCGATTCCGGGAGTAGCCTCGACGGATTGTGGACGCAATGGGAGCGTTGGTCAGCAGATGTGTCTGAGAGTCACACGACATATCGCATGCTGATCAAAACGCGTTCAGCGCGACCCAATCGCAATTGGCTGGTGGCATTGCTATCAGTGATGGATGCCGCCGCGCTTCAAGTAACACTTAATCCGCAGTTGCCTCAAGCAAATACCCGGACGTTGCTACGGCAAGGAATTGAATGTCTGCACGATCTGACGTCTTCGATAGAACGTGGCAAGTTTCCCGGTCTCGAAAGTCGAATAGACACTACGAGGCCGGACCACATCACCTTGTCATTCCAAGAGTTTGCGTCGGCAGTTGACTACTTAGATCAGTCTGGCTACGAGCACTCGCGCACAGCCGAAGAGGCATGGCCGCATTTTGAAAACTGGAGAATAAACTACGAGTATCTTGCATACGGCTTGGCATCAGACATCGATGCAGTGCCAGCTCTTTGGTCCGGTCCGCGTCACCCGCCGACTCCGCAAATTCCGCCGATGCGTCCACGGTACTTAGTTGGTGGCGATTCAGACCCTGATATGACTTTCTAATTTGGCTGACGACTTGGCCCGCTTCAAGCGCTTCAGTACCGCAGACGCGGACGAAATGACCGTTACCCGGGCCGAGAAAGGGACGTTTCGTCCGCGTTTGCCGAGTTAGGCGGACAGCTTGTCGGCGCGGGACAGACCAGCCAACAACTCGCGACTTGCTTCGATCATGCACGGATCCGAGCATCGCGCCCAAACGAGGGCAAGGTCATACAGGACTTGCTTTTCGCGATCGGTCGCACACTGCGCAAGAGCAAGGAGCGAATCCCCTTGTGCCACAACGGAATCCGAGGTTTTTGAGGCGCGGCGCATCGACCTAGCCGACCGCCATGAAGTTGTGCGCGCAACTGCTACCACGATGCCCCCTACGCAATGTAATCCTGTCGCTTTCGTAGACGTCGCTTACTACACAGGGGTTCCAGATGATCTAGCTATCCTGCCTCACACCGAAAGCGGTGACACGCAATTTCGTTAGTTGATCTTCCCTGCAGCGACGTTCCGCGCGTATGCCCATGGTCCCACCCCAACGATGTTCGCCGCACGCACTCGCAACTGGTAGGTACGCCCGCCGACCAAGTCACGCTTCACTGCCAATCGCGTTGTCGGTCCGACTGCGAGCACGGTCCAGGCGCCCCAACGATGGCGACCGATCCGCATCCGAACGGCCAACCGGTACTCCACAATTGGTGCGCCGTTTGCGGCACCAGGTGACCAGTGCAAAGCGATTCGTTCCGGTTTTGGGATCCCGTACACATGTTTTGGTGCACTTGGTTTGTGCGCTCTGCTAGTCAGCGGTTGCGGTGTTGGTTTTGGCGCTGTCTGAGTAGGCGCGGTGGTACCGACGAAACCGAGATCGGGTGAGCCGGTGCCACTTGTATTGGCAGGGCTGTGCATGAATCCGCGTACCGCACGACCGCTGTAGGCACCAGTCGCCATTCGCCCGTCCCACCCGTAGGTGTGAAAGC
>JAHEXM010000130.1 GCA_023252115.1 Micrococcales bacterium
TTGCGTCACATCTAGGCGTCGAACCGTCCGCTGACCCGGCAACACATTGTTGGACCTCGGTGGACGTGACGGCAGAGCCACCGTCAGACCCCGGTGTCCAATTCACTGTTGCTTGGGCATTACCAGCAGACACTGAGGTGACTGATGGTGCTGCTGGAGACGTCGCATTCTTGTGCAGGAAAGTGGCGCCAGTTGCTGTTCCGAGTGCCTGGCCCATGACGTCGTAACCGGGATCGTTGGGATGCGGGTTAGTTGAACCACCACGGTTGGTGGCGTGATCTTTGCACTGCGGGGTGAGTTCGCACGTTCGCTTCACTGCGACGGGAACCACCAGCGGTTGTTGCGGGTAACCGCTCTCGATCTGCGGTGGTTGCCATGAGTCGGTTTGCGAAAAGGGCACGTAAGAGCTGAATGCTGCGGGGATGTCGGCTGAAGCGAACGCTCCGCCGCCGGTAAACCAGCTATCGAGCTGGTCGTTCCATCCCTTCCAGCCTGAGACGGCCGTTTGGGCTGCCTGCTGGTCAGCAGCACTCGAGATTTGCCACCGGTGCGTGCTCATGTTGTAGATGACGTATTTCCAAATTCCGCCACTATTGGGATCGTCTGATCCGACGATCGGCACAGAGGTGTCCGACATGCTGGAGATATCGCCGGCATTGATGAGTGCTTGTTTCAATCGCGCAATGACCGTTGCGATGTTTGCTCGTGTGGTGCCAAACGGGATGCCGTCATCTGGGTCATTGCCGCCAATCGACACCGAGATAAACGCGACTTTGCCTGGGTGAGCAGCGATGAACTTTTCGGCTGCATCCATTTGGCTCGATGTACCGACAACTTGCGGGCTCCACCCGCCATCCGACGGATTCGTGCAGTTGAGGGACCACGCCACGCTGGTGATCAAACCGAGCATGCCGGATGAGTCCTCACCCCCACACGAGAACGACTGCAGCCCGATTCCGGGACGATGTTCTTTTGCGTGACGCCATTCCCAGTTGTTGTAACCCCCACCGAGTGAGTCACCTAAACCTAAGTAGTACTGCCCATCGGTCGCATCAGGATCGACATGGTTGTAGTCCGCGTGCCAACCCGCTGGTTCTGGAGTGCGGTACGAACCCGAGACAGTCCACGCTGATTTGTCGAACGTGTTGATCACGCGAGCGCGAACCCAGTATTGAATGTTGTTCGTCAATCCGTTGATCGTGATGAGGTTGGCCCTATGAGGGTCGCCCGCTGCCGCATTCGCATTGGCGGCAACAGTGCCATTTGAATCGGCGGTTGGGGTTGTCGAGGGTGGCAGGACCCAGTTGCTCGAGTTCGCAGAGCACACAGTGACGCTTTGACACACTTCGACTCTAATTCGCTGAGTGTCGGCAGGGAAGCCGTCACTTGATGTGCCCTCAAACCAGAACAAGATTGACCTATCGTGCGGCTGTGTCGTTAACCAGCCGGGCGGGGCGGGCGTTCTGATCAGCGACCACGTGCTGTCGGCCTCCGTTGTCCCGATAACGGCGGTCTGCCGGATGTGCACGTAGTAGGTCACTCCGGTCATGCTTTGCAACGTCGCCGTGCGGACACTCGCGGCCAGGGTGACGCCGCCCAAGTTGGCTGGCCTCCAATTGCTGGCTGTTGAGCAAGTCGCCCAGTAGTCGGCTGAAGCGTCACAGGTTTCGATTTGCCAACCGGTCGGGGTGCTGCCATTTGCGTTCCCGGGTGTCCAAGTCACAGTGGCGGTCGTCCCGCTACGGGTTGCTGCAGTAATGGTGGGTCTGCCGGGCGCGGAAGTTGCGGACGCCGGAACAGCAGCATTTGCAAGCAGTGCGGCGAGTGTGGCGACCACAGCAAGAATGCCAATGATGAGCCGTCGCAGTGGATGTTGCCTGGTTGGAACAATCACTTTGACGGTCATAGGTGCCTCCTTGGGCGGCCGAATGTTCCCGAATCAAGCGATAACGGAACAGTTAGTTATTGAATTCTCAATCAACATCGGTCTGGTAATACATAAACTGAACTTTCAACTAGCGGTACCACCCATTCGGCGTCGCCACAATGGCGTAACGCCACGCAGTGCTTCCCGTTTGCGTGGCGGCGTTGGGGTCGCCAGACTCGACTAGGTGCCGAGGATGACGCGTCGCAATATCTTGGTGATCACGTTTGCCGCCTTAGTCGTCGCTGCGGCCGGACTAACCAGCTGCGCCAGTACCCAAAATTCGGCTGGCGGACCGGCCACCACCACCGTGTACGTCAACGCAGGTACGGGCAACGATTCGAACAACTGCTCAGTTGCCACTCCGTGTCGCACCATCCAACATGCGATCGATCAAGCTGTTGCCCCGGCGGTGGTGTCAATCGCTGGTGGTGACTACCCAGGCGGTCTGAACCTAAATAAGGACGGGATCACCCTGCAAGGCGCGCCGGGGCCGCGTCCCAACGTTGTTCTGCCAGACGGAATCGTCAACGGTGTCGGCAATGTCTATGTCACCGCATCAAACATCGGCATCGACCATCTCCACATTCAGAAAACCGACACCGCGAGTGCGACCGCGCTGATCAACGAACCCGTGATTCCCGCCTCAGGTGGCAAGCCTGCATCTCTTCATACCAGTCTGACTCTGAATGACCTGCTGGCCGATGGTGCATATTTCGGTGCATGGCTTAACACTTTGGACCTCAAAGTCACCAACTCCACCTGGATTAATCAAAACAGCGACTCGGTCTGGGTTCGAACCAGTCAAGGGTCGGCGGTCATTTCGGGAAACACCTTCACTGGTGGTCGAAAGAAGGCGATCTCGTACGAACCAAAGACGGACTCGTTGGCGACCACCGGAACGATCTCGGTGACAAACAATGTCTTGAACGGAAAGACGAACTTTTTTGTATTCAGTCAGTGGGTAGATTCCAAGACCGCTCCCAAGGTCGCGATCGATGTTTCGTCGAATCGACTACAGGGATTGACGTCGAGCGCGATTGCCGTGTGGGACGCCTCGCCCGCCGGAACATTCGACCACACGCACATCTCGAGCTTCACCGCACATTTCAATCAGATCTATCCGATCGCGAGCGGGCTTTTCGCGATTCGCAATGACATGACCGGCGGTACCGCTAAACCCGATGTACCGATTGCCGGTCAGAACAACTGGTTTGGGTGCAACTTGGGTCCAACCGATTCGGCATGCTCGCATGTGGATGCGACAGTGACTGCCAATCCGTGGTTAACGCTGGGTCTGGCCGCAAAGTCGTCGTCGGTCGGTGTGAAGCAAACCGTTGGTTTGTCCGCGACTCTGACCAAGAATTCAGCCGGCCAAGACACGTCGTCGCAAGGTCATGTTCCGGATGGAGCAAGCATTGGGTTGAGTGCAGATAAGGGAACGGTTGGCACGCCGGTAACCACAGTCAATGGTGTTGCGAGCGCCACGTTTACCGCGCCAGACGTTCCCGCGGACGTGACCATTACAGCAAAACTTGACGCGGCTGGCGTATCGATTCCGATCAAGGTGACAAGCGCAGTGCCAAGCGCACCGCAGAACGTCACCGCGGTCTCGGGTGCAAAGTCAACCATCACTGTGACCTGGGTCGCGCCAGCAAGCCCAGGCTCGTCGCCGATCACTAGTTACAAAGCGACGGCAGTCGACAACGGCGGAAAGAATTCAGGTTCGTGTACTGCTGCCGGTGATGCGCTCACGTGCACCATCACCGGCATCAAGGGCGGTGGTCCGGAATACGACGTCACTGTTACGGCCACCAACGCTTCGGGCACCGGGCCGCCATCGGCGCCGGTCAAGGTCACGCCGAAGTAGGAATCAAGAGTAAGCCGCAACGCGACAAGGCCAGACGAATTCACGGCGCGCATCAAGGTTGTGTTGGCCAAATAACTTCATTGATGCGGGGCTACCGAGTGCTACTACGCGCTGTCAGGTTCACTGGAACATAGGCGGGCACGGCTAGTGATTGGTAAGCGATGTCGACGTGGACGATGCCCGCGGCTATGTCAGCGCGTGTGTTGTTGTATTTGTTGACCGTGACCACGAAAGATGGCCCTGTCAGGCCCTGACCGAATGCACCTTGGCGTGACAGTTGCGTGAGAAAAGGTGTGAGCTCGTTGTTGATATCCGACCACAGCTGGGGTCCACTGGGATTGAACACGGTCCACTGCAGGCCCCTTGCAACAGATGACGCGACGTACTGTTTCAAGCGCACCTCGCTGATATAGCGCGACAGCGGGTCCCACAAATCAAGGGTCCGGGAACCCCAAAGCAAATCACCAGATGACGGTGCCAATTGGTGAAACGAGTTGAGGCCAGTTCCGGCCATAGTGCCGAGTTCCGAGTAGGTCGGGAGCCACTGCGCCACGTAACCAGCCATGGTCAAGGCGGCTCCGGAGGGGCTGTTCCAGACTCCCCAACTGACGTCGTTTGCCGCGAAGTCCCCTGCGACAGGGCCGGCAGCGGGCACGACATGTCCAAAGTTCGGGTCGATCAATGGTGATGTGTAGAGAGCCGCGACTGCCGGGGTTGGCAGAGTCTTCGAGAGCATGTTGGACACCGCAAGGGGTTCCACCGTTTCGCCGGTTGCCATCGCATTGGTGACCACCTTCTGTGGCAGGTCCAGCAGAGCTACCGCTGGGAGTGCCGACGCTTTCACGTCCATTTCCGTCGCCACGTTGTAGTAGTCCGGACCATCAAGTTGCGATAGCGCTGGAACGACTAACAGGTTCGCTGGCTGCTGACCATTTACCGGCACGGAGGTCGTTTCGATCGCTGCGATGAGGTCTTCCGCACTGCTGGAGGCAGATGGATAAATGCTCATGCCATTGCCGCCAGTCGTAAAGAAACCAGCAACCGAATCGACCATCTGCTGCGGTGCCGATGGGTAGGCGCGCAGGAAATCCCCGTAATTCGATAAAAGGTAGCCGGCTTTGATGAACGGTTGGCTCGGAGCGCCAGCGACGCCCACGAAAGCGGTCACGCTCGTCGCGACAGGTGGGACATCTTGGGCATCGGCGACCGCTGGTGTTACCGCGCCAAAGATCGTTGCAAGCATCACAAATGCTGCCGCCGTGATCAGCCCAACTCGGTTCGCGAGGATCGTCACACTTCGTAGTGTCCGCGCAAACGGATCATTACCAAAATCTGTCAACCCTAATGAACTAGCCCGAGTTCACGTTATTGCAGGTGGTGCAAGCGGTCCGCTGCTTGATTGAGGTCCGCAAAATTCGCGGGCAATACCTCGGCAACTCCTTGATGGGTTTTCGGCATGTACCAAGCCAAAGACCCGAACGCGAACGTCGCGCCATCGTGACCCCAGGCTTTGTTGCCGCCGAAATTGAGCAAAGTGAGGCCGAGTCCATAACCTCTGGCGAACTGTCCGTTAGTCCCGATCGCTTTGACTGATTGTGGACTAGGAGTCTGCATCAGTCGGCGATGTTTTTGATCCAGAACGTGGCCGGCCACTAGCGCGCGCATCCACTTCGCGACGTCTGACGCAGTTGACTGGATGCCGCCGGATGCCCAGGCGACTTTGAGCAGTTGTCGATCGGACTGCGGCCGCCAGATCAATGTTGGCTGGGTCGGCGATGCCTTGCAGTCCGCGATATTGGGGCAACCAAAGGTGTAGCCGTGCAATGGGTTGCGGAAGTGATTCCAGCCAGCCGACGTGTGTTTCAAGCCAAACGGAGTGAAGAATCGCGACTGCATCAGTTGGGCCAGTGACTTGCCGGTAGTCGCTTCGGCGATCAGACCCAGCACGGTGTAATCAGTATTGGAGTATGTCCAGCTCGATCCGGGTGCAAACAGCATCGGCATTTTCGATGCCCAACCGA
>JAHEXM010000131.1 GCA_023252115.1 Micrococcales bacterium
ATCCATTGGCTCAGGCACGCAAAGCACATGAAGACATTCGTTCCCGAGCGACGTCGGGGAAACTCAGTCTTGACCCCATGGTCTAACCTGATTACATGTCGGAACCAGCCGCTAAAAAGAAGTCAACCCGCAAGAAGGCCGCACCAGAAATTGCGGAGCGCAAGTTGAAGGAGATGGACGGGCTCATCCCGCTGCTCCCGGCGTTGCCGCTGATCTCGGAACCCTCAATCGAAGCATTTGCTGGCGAGTACGAGGGCGCGAGCGGCGAACAGCTTTTCGTTCGCCGAACCAAGGTCTTCGAACCCAGCGCAACTCGTGCCGTGTACGTGCACGGCCTCGGTGGTTCGTCGCTCAATTGGACTGACCTGATGTACCTGTTGGCTCCGACACTGCCGGGTATCGCGCTGGATCTGCCGGGATTCGGTTTCTCGGATCCGCCAAGGGCGCGCGACTACTCCATTGGGCGTCACGCCGAAGCAGTCATTGAAACGATCGAACGAGACGGAAATGGCCCGGTTCACCTGTTTGGCAACTCGATGGGTGGCGCAGTCTCAATTCGTGTCGCCGCTGAGCGACCCGACCTGGTTCGCACCCTCACGATGATCTCGCCAGCACTTCCCAACCAGCGACTTATGCCGACGCACCTGATGATTGCCGCACAAGGAATCCCGGTCATACCGCGAATCCTTGGATTCAGCCATTCCACGTTGACCTCACAGGATCGCGCACGGATGATGTTCGAGTGGTGCTACGGCGACCCGGACAGACTTCGACCTGATCGCTTCCAGCACGCCATCGCTGAAGTTGAACGACGTGCTGACTTGGGTTACTCAATGCAAGCCTTCATCGGATCGAGTCGCGGGATCGGCCGGAGCTTCCTGCCCCATGGGCCGAGCAACACGTGGCGCATGGCAAAAAGGGTCAAAGCGCCGACGCTGGCGATCTTTGGTGCCAAGGATCGGTTGGTTGACTACCGGGTATCGACCCGAGTTGGCAAGGCATTTAGCGACTCATTGACCGTGATCATGAGCGATGTGGGCCATGTAGCCCAAATGGAAACCCCAGAGCGCGTTGCCACGCTGCTTTTGCAGCGTCTGGCTGAACTCGGCGAGCGCTACACCTGAGTCCTCGGCCAGACTGGCTCTGAGTCCCCCGCCGTAGTACTAGGGAGCCATTGTGGAAAGACTGAGTGCCGTTGATGCTTCATTCCTGGACATCGAACATTCGGGTCCACCAGTTGCCGTGGGAAGTGTCATGGAGGTCGATGGACCACCTCCAACCATCGGCGAGCTCCGCAAATTCATGACGGAACGCGTGGCCGGAATGCCACGTTTTCGACAGAAGATCATGCCTAGTCGTTCGGGGTTCCGGCAAGGAAAATGGGTGGATGCCGAACCCGACATGAAGCACCATATTCGTTCGGTTCGGGTGAAATCGGGCAAGAAGAGTCTTCAGGCGGCAGTTTCTCGAATTATGGAAACTCCGATGGATCACGATCACCCACTTTGGGACCAAACGCTTGTTACCGGATATTCCAAAACGCGCTTCGCAATCGTTACTCGGTTGCATCACGCCATTGCCGATGGCCAGGGCGCGCTTATGCTGCTCGGCCGAACAGTAGATTTGACGCCCGAAGGTGGCGGAACGCTGACTGACGCAATCGTGGCCATGTCGGCACCACCGCCGGACGAAGAATCCGACACATCCAAGAGTGCAATTCAGGCAGCGGCTGACCACACTGTGGCTCAAGCAGAAGCAGCTATTGCAGCCTTGGGACAATTCCTTCGAACGGCACCCGACACCTTGCGCGGACTGGCAAGTTTTACGCCGCAAAAGCCAAGTGAACTGACCGGCGAAGTCTCAAATAAACGCAAATGGGTAGGTGCCTACTATCCGCTTGCGGACGTCAAGCTCGCAAAGACTCACTTCGGGTGCACAGTCAACGATGTTGTTTTGGCCGGAGTCACCGCAGGGTTTCAATCCCTAATGCAAAGTCGTGGACTCAGCATTGAGGGACGAACAATTCGCGGAGTCATGCCGGTCTCGCTCCGGAGGCCTGGTGACACTTCGTCTGACAATCAAGTCTCGCTACTGCCAGCACCGTTGCCGGTGAGCATTATTGATCCGGCCAAACGCATCAAAGAAATCCGTAAGTCCACCAAGAGTGCGAAACGCAGCCAGGTGCCAATTCTGAGCGACGCCATCATCAAGATCAACGAAAAGGTGACGCCAGCCGTAATCCAGGAACGGGTGCTGTCGCGAACCGGTTGGACCTCGGAATGGTTCACCGAAACCTTAATCACGAACGTTCCCGGTCCACCGATGGCGCTCTACTTCATGGGGCGCGAAGCGATGGGCCTGCAGCCAATTATTCCGATTGAAGGATCGACACGGATCATCATTGGCATCACGTCATACAACGGCTCGTTGAATATCGGCATTACTGGCGATGGCGAGCACGCGACCGATGTGGACACCCTGCTCAAAGGCATCTTGGAGGGTTTGCAGGAGCTCGCCGACATTGCGCCAAAGAACGGCGCTGCGTAGACGCAGGTTGCGCGTGTGAATCGGCGAAACTATGCCGTTTGCCGGTAGCTTTCGCACCATGAGCGTTCCAATCGAGGACTATGCAATCGTCGGCGACCTTCACACCGTCGCTCTGGTTTCCAAGGGTGGCAGCATTGACTGGCTCTGCCTGCCGCACTTCGACTCGGATGCGACTTTCGCTGCGTTACTGGGCACCGAGGATCACGGCCGCTGGAAACTAGCGCCGGTCGAGAAAGTCGATGCGGTGAGCCGTAACTATCGACCTGACACCCTGGTCCTTGAAACTGAAATGGCAACTCCGAGCGGCACGATCCGAATCATCGATTTCATGCCAACGCGTGACGCTCACCCCGTGTTGATCCGAATTGTGGAAGGTCTCGAAGGCTCAGTAGAGATTAAGTCTGAGCTTCGTTTCCGTTTTAACTACGGGCAGACCAAGCCATACGTACGCATGCTGGACATGGGTCTGCACGTCATTGCTGGACCTGACGGAGTCCTGGTGCACAGCCCAGCCGAAACGACGCTGGAAGACGATCAGATTGTGTGTGACCTGACCGTGAAACCGGGCGATCGTTTTGCCTTTCAGATCACCTGGCACCGTTCGTGGGAAGAACCGCCCAAACAACAAGATCCCGACAACGCACTAGCGATGTGCACGGCGATGTGGCGCGGCTGGGCCGAGAGCTGCACGCACGAAAGCCCGTACCGAGAAGCAGTTGTTCGGTCTCTCATCACACTTAAGTCACTCACCTATCAACCAACAGGCGGCATCATTGCGGCCGCAACAACTTCGCTACCCGAGCAAATGGGTGGGGAACGCAACTGGGACTATCGATATTGCTGGCTGCGCGATGCGTCGGTGACGCTGGCTGCACTGAACCGCGAGGGCTACACCCAAGAGGCCAAACATTGGCGCGACTGGTTGCTACGCGCGGTTGCCGGCGATCCCGAACAGATCCAGATCATGTACGGGATTTCTGGTGAGCGTCGGCTCGACGAATACACCATTGATGGCCTGCCGGGCTACGCCAACTCATCACCAGTGCGAATCGGCAACGCTGCTGCCGGTCAGTTCCAACTTGACGTATATGGCGAAGTCATGGGCGCGTTTCAGTTCGGCCGCGAATCAGGCATTCAGGCGAACGAAGAAGGTTGGGCCCTGCAGCAGGCTCTCGTCGAGTTTGTCGAAAGCAATTGGAATAAGCCCGATGACGGTATTTGGGAAGTCCGCGGCGATCGTAAGCACTTTGTGTATTCAAAAGTGATGGCATGGCTGGCAGCGAAATCGGCAGCTTCGGCTTGCCGCGACTATGGAATGCCCGGCGACCCCAAACGTTGGGACAAACTGGCGACGAAGATCCACAAAGATGTGTGCGAGAAGGGTTTGGACAAAGAGCGCGGCTGCTTCACCCAGGCATATGGAACAAATGCAATGGACGCGAGCTTGCTACTGATGGTGATTGTCGGCTTCTTGCCACCCGACGATCCACGGATGGTCGCAACCGTCCGTGAGGTCCAGAAAGAACTGTCAACGAACGGATTTGTCCTTCGGTATCGAACGGACGCCACCGACGACGGCCTCACTGGCGAGGAGGGGTCTTTTGTTATCTGCTCGTTCTGGTTGGTCGAAGCGCTGGCCGTGATTGGCGAGCACGATGAGGCCCGCGTGATGTTTGAACGCATTTTGGACGTTCGTAACGACGTCGGCTTACTAAGCGAGGAATACGACGCTAAGGGCCACCAAATGCTGGGCAACATGCCACAAGCTTTCTCGCACGTCGGATTAATCAATGCCGCCGCCGCCGTGGCTGCCGGCATCACCAACAAGTAGGCGATGCACCAGATCGGTGACCCAGGTCTGGCGTCGCAGTCCGCAGCGGCCTACTTTGGCTCCATGACCGAATTGGAATCGCAAGCTACGCCCCAAGCAAAGACGTTCAACTCATTTGAGGAGTTCTACCCGTTCTACCTCAGTCAGCACTCCAAGCCGCTGACTCGTTACATCCACGTGGCCGGCACCGGATTGGCCTTGACGAATCTGGCCAAGTCACTGATGTTTGGGCCACGGAAACAAGCGGTCCTGACACCGGTTATCGGCTATGGCTTTGCCTGGTTTGCTCATTTCGTCGTCGAAGGTAACAAGCCAGCTACTTTTGGATATCCAGCGTATTCATTCAGAGGCGATCTGACGATGATGTACGACATCGTGCGAGGCCGTGACAACGCGTTGCAGCAGCTGGCGGATAACTACAAAGCCAGCCTTGAGGCAGACGAGACCGTCGATGAAGACACACCCCATAACCCAACCCAGGTTCCCGAGCCGGAGCTTGCAGATTCACCCGACTCCTCGACCTCATCAATCGATGCTGCCTGATCGTTCGCGATAGGAACTGCGCTGTGCCACAGCCACAGATCGGCGACATGCTGCTTACCTCGCGCCCAATGTCGGACTATCGCGCGATGTTTGCACTTACCGATGACGACATTCGCGGGCGAATATTGGACTGTCCCGGTGGCGGAGCTGCATTTACCGCCGAGGCCTACGCACTCGGAGCGGATTCGACCGCCGTTGATCCGGTATACAACATTGCCGTTGATGCGTTTGCCCAACACATGACTGCTGCCATGACACATTCGCGAGAATGGATTGAAAGCGCACCCGACCTCTTCACCTGGACTACTTACCCCGACGTTGACGCGTTGTTGAATGCGCGCATTGCTGCCATTGACATCTCGGCATCGGATCGTGCGGCGCGACCGGATCACTATCTCGCTGCCTCCTTGCCAGACCTGCCGTTTGCCAATGACTACTTTGATTTGACGTTGAGTTCACACTTGGTGTTTTGCTACGCCGATCGCTTTGACGCCGATTGGCACCGGGCGGCTCTGGCCGAACTGTTGCGGGTCACCAACGGAGACGTGCGCATCTACCCAATCTGCGACTACACCGGTATGACCCCGGACTGGTATGACGAAGTTTTGGCCGACCTGGTGGCCAAGGGTGTCGAGCATCGATATGTTGAGGTCAGCTACCAAATCATTCAGAACGCTCAGGCCATGTTGGTGCTTCGGAAAACGCCACACTCTCGGCTCACGAACTGAACGTTTCTAAGTCGGTGTTGCACCACTGTGGCGTACTCGATGCCATTCGGAGATGACCCAATCCCGCATCTCGTCGCCCTCGGGTCTTGCGCACTGAACAGCGTCAACATCTGCCAAATGCTCGCCGACCCTTTGCATGCGCAAGACATCA
>JAHEXM010000132.1:0-4106 GCA_023252115.1 Micrococcales bacterium
AAGATGCGACGCGGCCAAAGGCAATGCATGCCGCCAAGGGTCCGATGCTGGCGCTGTACGCCCGCGGCTGGAACTTGCAAGGACTTGCTGCCGATACCGAGCTCTCCGCGTACCTGGTGCTAGCGGGGCTTCGCACATTCGACCTCGGTGATCTGGTGATGCGCTTCTTGGGATACGAGCTGACACCCGGTCAAGGCAGCAGTGATCAACTAGCACTGGAGACCGACGGACAGGACGTTCGCGCTGAGTCACTCGTTCAACGTGCCTATGCCACCAACAAGCTTGCGACCGTTCTGGACGAAAAGGTCGAAGAACGTGGGGGGACGGCACTATTAGCCGAAGTTGAGTTGCCCTTAATCACACTGCTTGCCCATATGGAGCGGTCGGGCATCTGTCTCGACGTGAAGTATTTGACCAACGTCGAGGCTGAATACGGCAAGGAGGTGGCAAAAGCCGAAGCGCAGGCCCACGAGTTGGTTGGTAGTCCTTTTAACTTGGGTTCGCCAAAGCAACTTCAAGAGATTCTGTTTGGTGCTCGGGATCTGCCGAAAACCAAGAAGATCAAGACTGGATTCACTACGGATGCCGAGGCTCTGACTTGGCTCGCGTCGGTATCTGATGATCCGTTGCCGGCAGTATTGCTGCGATGGCGTGACGTCACCAAACTTCGACAGACGGTGGAAGGGCTACTGCCACTTGCCGATGCGCAAGATCGGATCCATACGACATTTCAACAAACTGTCGCTGCGACAGGTCGCCTCTCAAGCACTGATCCCAACCTGCAGAACATTCCGGTGCGAACAGAGGAAGGTCGACGCATTCGCTCGGGGTTCATAGTCGGTAAGGGATATGAGGCCTTGCTAACCGCTGACTACGCGCAAATTGAAATGCGCATCATGGCTCACCTGTCGCAGGACGAAGGACTGATCGCCGCCTTTACCTCCGGCGAGGATTTGCATACGACGATGGCTTCGAATGTTTTCGGAGTCGCGACCACCGATGTCTCGCCAGAGCACCGACGACGGATCAAGGCAATGTCCTACGGACTTGCCTATGGTCTGAGCGCGTTCGGCCTTTCCCAGCAACTCGATATTGACACCGACGAAGCGCGCCGATTGATGGACAACTATTTCGAGCGCTTTGGTGGCGTACGCGACTACCTGGCCCAAGTCGTCGAGCGCGCCCGAGGGACCGGCTACACCGAAACTTTGCTCGGGCGGCGTCGCTACTTGCCCGACTTGAATAGCGATCAACGTCAGCGTCGCGAAATGGCCGAACGCATGGCACTGAACGCGCCAATGCAGGGATCGGCCGCTGATCTGGTCAAGGTTGCGATGCTCAAGGTCGAAGAGTCGTTGCGCGAAGCCAATCTTGAAACACGCCTACTACTTCAAGTGCACGACGAACTTGTCCTTGAGGTAGGCAAGGGTGAGACTGCGAAAGCAACCGAGATTGTGCGTCACGAAATGACGACGGCTTGGGACTTGCTGGTTCCGCTCGAAGTGTCGACAGGTGTTGGAAAATCATGGCAAGACGCCGCACACTAGGGGTTCTGGCTGCGGCAGCGTCAGCGTTCCTCGTTCTGGCTGGATGCTCCTCGGGTTCAACCGGTTCATCAGTGCCGTTCGCCGGTTGCGATGCGGTCGCCTGTGTTGGAGTTATTGACGGTGCTCCGTATGAAATTGCCATGCCAGCCAACTGGAACGGCACGTTGCTCATCTACTCCCACGGATACCGGCCTGCATTTGGCGGCGGTGCTGGTCGGGCGCGAAAAGCCGAGCCAGTACCTGGGTGGAGCAGCGGAGACCGGACTGTCGGCAACGAACTTCTCGACCAGGGATTCGCGCTTGCGGGTTCGGCGTACAAAACCGACGGCTGGGCAGTTTCGGATGGAGTCACTGCCGACGAAGATCTATATGCGTTCTTTAGCAGCAAGGTTGCCAAACCCAAACGTGTTTTCGTCTGGGGTGATTCGCTAGGGGGGCTCATCACGCAAACAGTGGCGGAAAAGCATCCCGAGTGGGTGACAGCGGCAGCACCGTTGTGTGGACCACTGGCAGGCGTAATTCCCAACTTTGATCTGGCGCTGGACATCTCCTACGCGGTAAAGCTGTTGCTCGACCCTCAATTGCAACTCGTCAATTTTTCGTCGTCGAGCGATGCTGTTTCTCAACTGCGGCAGGCAGCGGGCAAGGTGGCCCAAGCGTCGACGGGGAATGCAACGAGTAAAGCAAAGCTCGGCTACATCGCGGGACTCGTCAATGGTCCAACTAAAACCAAGGCGCAAGATGGAAGCAACCAAGCTTCGACGCTGGCTGCCTACACCGAAGGCATCGAGACGGCCCTGGGCTTTGCAACTGTCGCGCGGTATGACATTGAGCAACGATATGGCGGAAACATCAGTGGCAATACCGGAGCTGACTATTCAACGCGACTGACTGACACAGAGAAATCGTTCGTTAATAGTTACTCACTGGGCGCCGTGGCCAAGTTTGATTCGGTGCTGGCAAAGGGTGCCCGGGTGGCGGCGAATCCTGCGGCACGCGCGCGTGCCATGGCTTCAGGTGGCGACCCCAAAGCCAACATCAGAGTGCCGACGTTCACCATGCACACTGCCTTTGACGATCTCGTGGAAGTTCAAAATGAGTCCTTCTTCAAGGCGCGCTATGACGTCAGCGATCACACGGCGACTCTTGTTCAGGCCTTTACCCTCCCGCCGAGTACCTACAGTCCGCAGCCAGGTGCGCCTTACGGCGCTGGGCACTGCAACTTCACCAACGACTCACGGGTCGGCACGATCAAAGTGCTGAATGACTGGGTGAATTCGGGCACAGTGCCGAGTTCAGACGCCATCAACGTCGACCTGGGCCAACCCAGCGGTTACGACGGCGCGTACGTTCCGCCACCTTGGCCCGCTGGCCCGACTTCACGACGGTAGTCGACGGAACACTTTCGTCGGTAAGTGTCGGACACCGCGCATTTTGGTGCGAAGCGACGAGGGAACGTACACGACGTGGCTTCCCTTGCGACGCAATCCATCGGCAATTGCCGTTGCGACTGCAGCAGGTTCGGTGGTTGCATCCCCGGCAACGTCCGGCGGTAAAAGTTTGGTGCGAACTGATTCGACACGAATCACCAGAACGCGCCCGCCAGATCCACGCAACGACATGCCCAATCCAACCGCAAAGCTGTCAATGGCCGACTGGGTCGAACCATAGATATAGGTCGACCGGCGCGGGCGTTCACCCGCGACACTTGCGACGAATACCAACATGCCGTGACCTTGCATACGGACTTTCTGAGCGACAAGGAGGGCCACGTTCATTGGTCCGACGTAGTTGGTGTTAGCCATCGTGACGGCAGTAATGGGATTGTCCGCCAATTCCTTTTCGTCTACCATTACCCCTCTTGCGAACACGATCACATCGATATCGCCGCCCTCGAAGGCGGCATCTATGGAATCGCTGTGCCGTCGAGGGTCGGCAACATCAAACGGAACCGTTGCGACGTGGCTGACTCCAAGTGAGCGCACTCGAGTCGCGGCGTCCTCGAGTCCGGGGGAGGGGCGGCCGGCTAAGACAACCCGGTCGAGGCGGGCACTGGTGAGGCGCTCGATCGTTGCCATCGCAATGTCGCTCGTACCGCCAAGAATAAGAATCGATTGGAGGTTGCCGACTGCATCGATCACAGTGAAAGCCGCCGTGCCATGTCGGAGGCGAATCGACCGTGCGGGTCCATTTGGTGACGAACGGTTTGCCAATGCGATATCCGGGGGTAGAACTGGTCGATCAGTTGAGGACGAATTCGGGCGTCTTTGGCGAGGTTGACGCGCCCACCAGCATGAAGCACCAGTTCGTCGACGTCGTCCAACAAACGACCCAGCTCAGGAAGATCTGCGGGGAACTCAAGGTCAAGTGCCCAACCGCCGACTGGGAATGACAGCGGTGCCGGGTTCCCAGCGCCGAATCGCTGAACAACTGCCCACAAACACTGACGTCCCGGTTCGGCAAGGACTCCCAGAGCCCGACCGATCACATCGGCCGAAGCGGCGGGCACGCACATTTGATAGTGAACCGATCCGCGCTTTCCGTATGTTCGGCTCAAGT
>JAHEXM010000132.1:4116-5789 GCA_023252115.1 Micrococcales bacterium
AAGTAATCCGAAATCGGCTGCAACTCGGCGACACCTTGTGGTGATGCAGCACGGAATCGAGCCTCGTTGAATGCGCGCACAGTCCAGTTATTGATGACGTTGCGCACGCTGAAACGGTTGGTCGAGACCTTTCCAGAAGCCCCGAGTTCAAGAGCGTCGGGCTGGCGGATTGAGGGCAGATCCGTTACCGGGGCATGTCGGGCGCTGGAAACCAAACCTCGTCCAAAAGACTTTCCACTGGCGGTGGTGTCAATCCACGCGCTGCTGTAGCTGTCTCGTGGCGGTGTCGTTGCCAATGCATTCAATACGTCGTCAAGGCTGTCGTGGCGCTGACAGTTGACGTTCATCCAAGCCGAAGTCACCGGAATGATCGAGATGTCGATCGCAGTGATGACCCCAGTCAATCCGAGCCCACCAATGGTCGCCCAGAACATGTCTGAGGTTTCATCGTTGGGTCGTAACGAAAGCAGTTCGCCTCGACCGTCGACTACCCACATGGCATTGACGTGAGATGCCAGGGTTCCTCTGCCCACATGGTTGGTGCCGGCACTGTCAGTGGCAAGGGCACCGCCGATCGTCATACGGCGACTGTCGGGACTAACTGGCAGAAACCAGCCGCGATACAAGAGTTTGCGAAAGACTTCATCTAGCGTCACACCAGCTGGGATCTGTGCCGTGTAGGAATCGACATTGATGGTGATTCGGTCCGGCGATGCAAGTGGCCCGCCGAGAGCGACGACGTCTCCGCCTCCGTTCTGTGCGGCGTCTCCGTGCGCGTATCCGTTGCCGCGGGGGACGACGCCACGTTGCGGAGCTCGAGAGATTCGGTCGGCGACAAGTTGCACTGAATCCAGCTCGATGAGGCGAGCAACCGAGAGACCATTGTTTCCCGAGCCGGACAGCTCAGTGACTGTGGAACGAGTACTCATACTGCCTCCACCACCACTGGTTGCGGCTGTCGAAATTTCCGTTCAGCGACGAGCTCAATGATGCCCACCAAGCAAACGCCGAGAGCAACTGCAAGGACAGTGGTGACTATTTGAAGAACAGAACCATGCCGGAATGTCCAGACGGCAGCGATTAGCACTGCGGTTGCTACCCACAGCACGGCAACCGCACGACGGTTTCCGGCAGCCAAATGGCTATACAACAAGAATTGAGCAAGACCAAACGCCGAACCTGCTGCCGCGAACACCCACACCTCGGACGCGAGCGAGCTGTATGCCTCGCCACCCACAAATTTCACCACCAAATTTGGAAGTAGCGCGACAGCAACGGTTGCAACAACACCGATGAGGGCCACGGCAAGTGCAGCAATTGTCAAAGTGGAGTCGCGTCGATGATCTGCCATCCGAGGAAAAGCCGCTACTGCAACAAAGAGGGGTAACCAAAAGGTCACCTTCTCGACAATTGCGCCGGCGGCATACATGCCGGCTGATGATGCGGGCAGAAAGTGTCTTGCAAGCAAGACGTCAACGCTAGTGAGAACAAAAAGCGCAAGAAGCGAATGAGCCGCGTGGGCTGTCTCGCGTCCGAAGGTTGGCAGTTTGATAGCGGGCCGGGCGACGAGAGGTCGAACGAGGAGCATGGCAACTAACGAAAAGACGACCGACCCAATCGCTAGGCCGATCATTGTCGAGAGAACCGTGTCACCGATGACCAGGCCAACGATG
>JAHEXM010000133.1 GCA_023252115.1 Micrococcales bacterium
CGTTTGCCTGTCACTCATGCCTGGTCCACTCGTTGGGGATTCCAGGTGTCGGCTTGGGGCGCGCACGCGACGCACCGTCAGGCTCGTAGGCCCCCGGCCACGCCTCACGAGTTCGAGCTGTCAATTGAGTGGACCGACGCAGTGGTGGCTGCGCATCAGTGGCGCTCAAGAAAAAGGATTGACGAGCTGCGGCGTCGGTGAATCGAGCACCAACCATTTCGGTTGCTTCGCGTTCGTGCCAAGCCGCACCGGGATACACCGCAACTAACGATGCAAGTTCCTGGTCGAACGAAATGACAGTTCGCAGCAAAACGCGAGAGGTAGCGTCCGGCTTCATTACATGTGCAACGACTTCGACTTGATCGTTTCCGAGGTCGGTTGCCGCAATGAAGTCGAGATAGATCGCGCCGGCTTGTGCTAGTTCACGTGCAGTCGGCAACCATTGCGCACGGTCGACTTCTCGAACCTCAGGAATAGTCACTGCAGTTCGCCGCCATGCCTGTCGGCAAGTTGATCAAGGGCAGCGATCAAGTCTGCGGGCTGGGGCGGACAACCTGCAACGTGAAGGTCGACCGGCACGAGTTCGTCAATGCCAGGGACGACCGAATACGAGTCCCAGTACGGTCCGCCCGAGATTGTGCAGACGCCGAAGGCGATGACGGCTTTTGGTTCAGGGAGTTCGGCGTACGCCTGGGTGACCAACTCTGCGTTCGTCTTCGTCACGGTGCCTGCGACGACCAGGGCATTGAGTGCAGGTTGATCGGACTGGGGAACGGCATGCGTGCGGTCCCAGTCATTTACCGCAGTTCCGGCCTCGACGGCGCAACACGCAAGGCTCAGCTGGGTCACTCGCACCGGTCTACTCACGCCCTCAGGCTAGATCCGCCCACCGCTTTGCGCGCCGCACGGTCCAACACGCCGGGGTTTTCGGACCGTGGGACGCGCAAAGCGCGGTGCTGGGCGAGCAAAGCGGGGTTTTGGGGCTGTGGGTGAGGCCACGAAGCACGGACCCCGCTGCCTCGCGGCAACAGGCGAAGTCGGACACTAGGGGTTGTGCCTAAGAAGACCGTTCAACTCGACCGTGTGATCATCAGATTCGCGGGCGACAGCGGCGACGGCATGCAGCTCACTGGCGACCAATTCACCTCGTCAACTGCAAGCTTTGGCAACGACCTTTCGACCCTTCCCGACTTCCCCGCCGAAATTCGCGCCCCAGCCGGAACTCTGCCCGGCGTATCCGCGTTTCAACTTCACTTTGCCGACCACGACATCTTGACCCCTGGTGACGCGCCGAATGTGTTGGTCGCGATGAATCCAGCGGCGTTAAAGGCCAACCTCAAAGATGTTCCGCGCGGCGCAGATCTGATCATCAACACCGACGAGTTCACCTCGCGCAACCTAACCAAGGTCGGCTACGAACAAAGCCCGCTGGATGACAATTCGCTCGAGTCATACAACGTGCACCCCATCGGGCTCACCTCACTGACCATCGGCGCGCTCAAGGAATTCGATATTTCCAAGAAGGAAGCCGAGCGAGCCAAGAACATGTTTGCGCTTGGTTTGTTGTCTTGGCTGTACGACCGGCAGCTCGAAGGCACCGAGCGGTTTCTCAACGAGAAGTTCGGCAAGAAGCCGGAAATCCTGGCAGCAAACCTCAAGGCGTTACACGCTGGCTGGAACTACGGCGAGACAACGGAAGACTTTTCGGTTCGATACGAAGTGAAGCCTGCGAAACTCAACTCCGGCACTTACCGAAACATCAGCGGCAACCTCGCGCTGTCATACGGATTGATTGCCGCCTCGCGTCAGAGCGGTCTGCCAATGTTTCTTGGCTCTTACCCGATCACTCCAGCCAGCGACATCTTGCATGAGCTGAGCAAGCACAAAGACTTCGGTATTCGTACGTACCAGGCAGAAGACGAAATTGCTGGAATCGGTGCAGCGATCGGCGCCTCCTATGGTGGTGCGATCGGGCTGACCACGACATCCGGTCCGGGCGTTGCGTTGAAGTCCGAGGCAATTGGACTTGCGGTCGCGCTTGAACTTCCGCTGGTCGTTATTGATGTTCAGCGCGGCGGTCCCTCGACCGGGCTGCCAACCAAGACTGAACAAGCTGACCTATTGCAGGCGATGTTTGGTCGCAACGGCGAAGCTCCAGTGCCGATCATCGCGCCAAGGTCACCTTCAGACTGCTTTGACGCGGCACTTGAAGCCGTGCGAATTGCAACGAAGTACCGCACGCCGGTGTTCCTTCTGTCCGACGGCTATCTGGCCAACGGACAGGAACCCTGGTTGCTGCCCAACGTCGAAGATTTGCCCGACTTACATGTTGAGTTCGCAAGCGAACACAACTACACCAATGAGGACGGGACGACGGAGTTTCGTCCATTTATTCGTGACCCAGAAACGTTGGCGCGACCATGGGCCATTCCGGGTACACCAGGACTTGAACACCGAATCGGTGGCCTCGAAAAGGCAGACGGCACAGGCCACATCTCATACGACCCGGACAACCATGACCGGATGGTGCGTTTGCGTCAGGCAAAGATCGACGGCATCGCGAATTCGATCCCTAACCTCGAGGTCGACGACCCTACTGGCGACGCCGATGTCCTTGTCATTGGTTGGGGGTCAACCTATGGACCGATCGGAGCAGCATCACGGCTCGTTCGGAAGAACGGCGGCAAAGTCGCACAGGCCCACTTGCGCCACCTCAATCCATTCCCACATAACACGGGCGACGTTCTGCACCACTACAAGCGGGTCATCGTTCCCGAAATGAATCTTGGCCAACTTGCTTTGCTCTTGCGGGGGCGATTCCTTGTGGACGCAATCGGATACAACCAAGTTCGCGGAATGCCATTCAAGGCCGAGGAACTAAAAGACGTCATCGAGGACGTGATTGCAAGTGCCTGATACATCGGCAACGGTAGGTACTGACCTCAAACTCACTGCGAAGGACTTCAAGTCCGACCAGGAAGTTCGCTGGTGCCCAGGTTGTGGCGACTACGCGATTCTCGCTGCAATGCAAGCGTTTCTGCCCGAGTTGAACATTCCCCGCGAGGACATGGTCTTCGTTTCGGGGATCGGGTGTTCATCGCGTTTCCCGTACTACCTGACTACCTATGGCATGCATTCGATTCACGGACGCGCTCCAACAATCGCAACTGGTCTTGCCGTGTCGCGCCCGGACTTGTCCGTGTGGGTAGTGACCGGGGACGGAGATGCGTTATCAATCGGTGGCAATCACCTGATCCACACGCTGCGTAGAAATGTGAATCTCAAAATCCTGTTGTTCAACAACCGCATCTATGGTTTGACCAAAGGCCAGTACTCGCCAACATCAGAACTTGGGAAAATCACGAAATCAACACCGATGGGATCGCTGGACTACCCGTTCAATCCGCTGTCCCTGGCCCTTGGCGCGGAAGCGACTTTCGTCGCTCGAACTATCGACTCAGACCGCAAACACCTTCTCGACGTGATGCGAGCCGCGGCGACCCACGAGGGCACCGCGCTGGTTGAGATCTATCAGAACTGCAACATCTTCAACGATGGCGCATTCGACATTGTCAAGAATCCCGCGACAAAAGAGAACGCGCTTATTCCGCTGGTCCACGGTGAGCCAATTATTTTCGGGACCGACGGTTCGCACTGCGTGATACGCGACAAGCAAGGTGGCGTCGAGATCGTCGAGACGGCGTTGGTCGATCACGATGACATCTTGATCCACAACGCACATGCAGAGGACCCGGCCACAGCGTTTGCGCTCAGCCGCCTCAGTGACCCGCAAACGCTGAACAACTCGCCCATCGGAGTCTTCCGCAGCGTTGAGCGCCCCTCATATGACCACTTGATGAGTGACCAGATGGCGAAGGCCAATGCGAAGGGTCCGGGCGACCTCAGCGAATTGATTCGCGGCAAGGACACCTGGACGGTCGAGTAAACGACTTTTACCTGTGGCAAACGCGGACGAAATGCTCCTTTCCCAGCTGCAGAAACGGCCGTTTCGTCCGCGTTTGGCGGTTGGGCCGTTACGGTTGGAGTCATGGTCACCACACCACCGCCGGACCCATTCGAGACACCGGACCGAAAGGCGCTTGCAGCGCTAGTCGCTGATTTCACCATGCGTGAGATCGCGCCAAATATCGACACGTGGGAGCGCGAGCTCGAACTCCCCCGTGAGCTACACAAGGCGGCGGGTGCGATCGGACTGTTGGGCGTCGGATATGCCGAGGATCTCGGCGGTTCCGGCGGCGACACAGTCGACGCCACCATCATCACGGAGCAACTGTTTGCTAATGGCGGATCTGGCGGTGTGGGCGCGGGTCTCTTTACCCACGGAATCGCTATCCCCCATGTGATCGACGCGGTTCGGGCGCACCAAGCAAACGGCAATACCGGTGACGCTGATTGGCTCATCGATTCTTTCGTCAGGCCGGTTTTGGCAGGCGAGAAGATCGCGGCACTCGCGGTGACTGAACCCGATGGTGGTTCCGACGTTGCTCACCTGCGGACCAGCGCAAAGCAGAGTGGCGACTCGTGGGTAATCAACGGCAATAAGACATTTATTACGTCAGGCGCGCGCGCAGACGTCGTTGTCGTTGCAGCGCGAACAGGCGGACCTGGAGCTGAAGGTGTTTCGCTCTTCGCAGTTGACACCTCAACGCCTGGATTCGAAGTCACCCGGCGCCTAGAAAAGATGGGCTGGCATTGCAGCGACACTGCTGAGCTTGCGTTTGTCGACATGGTCATTCCCGAGAGAGCACTACTCACGCCGAACAACGGTGGCGGATTTGCGTCATTGGCACGGCACTTTGCACTTGAACGAATCTCTCTGGCAACCACGGCCTATTCCACCGCAGCTCGCAGCCTTGACTTGACGATTGAGTGGGCACGAGAGCGCGAGACTTTCGGGCAACCGCTGATGAATCGCCAAGTGATCCGACATCAACTTGTCGAGATGTACCGACAAACCGAGGTAGCCCGTAGCTTTACTCGAAACGTCGCAATCAAACATGCCGCAGGCGAATCCGTACTCCTCGATGCGGTGCTAGCAAAGAACACCGCAGTCGAAGCATGCGAGTACGTGGTCGATCGTGCCGTGCAAATCCACGGCGGCTACGGATATATGACTGGTAGCGAAGTGGAACGCCACTACCGCGATTCACGCATTCTTGGAATAGGCGGCGGCGCCACCGAAGTGATGACCGACTTGGCCGCCAAACTCCTGGGTTGGTAGATCTAGTTGCAATTCTTTGGGGCCATGCCGCCATTTCGGGTGCAACCGATCCACGCGCTAACCCAGGTGCTGTTGCGGGTGTGAGCCGGCACTTTGTTCGCGCGATTGGTGATCACATGGTTTGCGCTACCGCACGCCGACTGCCAAGGACCGATGCGCAGAGTGTCTGCGCGAGCCAAACCATTCGTGCCTTTGGCCTTCGCGTTGTATACAAAATCGATACTTCCCACAGTTCCCGGCGCGCAGTCACCCACGTGACCTGACTCAGAGCTAATCGCTACCTGGAGATGAACGGCGAGTTTCTTTCCGGGCGACAACACTTGTAGTGAGCCGTCGACAACGCGGGCCTGAATCTGTGTTGTCCCGAAACGCGCAAGGATCGGAGTATCAGCAGCTACAACACCGCCCTGGGGCGAGGCCCCATTGGGCAGATTGAATCGGCCTTCAAGATGGCCCGAAACATTCCCTGGGGTTGTAGCGGAAACTCCTGGCGGTAGCACTCGCGTGTGTGAGTAGAAGTTAACTGCGAAGTCAACTCGGCCCGG
>JAHEXM010000134.1 GCA_023252115.1 Micrococcales bacterium
GGTTTTACGCGGGCCCTTGCGGGTGCGCGCATTGGTGTGGGTGCGCTGACCGCGCACGGGCAGACCACGACGGTGTCGAATGCCCTGGTAGCTGCCGATCTCGACCTTGCGACGAATGTCGCCTTGCACCTCGCGGCGCAGGTCACCCTCGGTCTGGAAGTGTTCATCGATGTAGTCGCGCAGTTTGATCGTGTCTTCTTCGGACAGATCCTTTACGCGCTGGTTGGGGTCGACACCCGTGGCGGCCAAAGCCTGCCGTGAACGGGAACGTCCAACTCCATAGATTGCGGTAAGTGCAACCTCGAGCCGCTTATCGCGGGGGAGGTCTACTCCAACGAGACGTGCCATCTTGAGGCGGTTCCTGCTTTCCGTGTTCGTTACGAAGGTCTGCGGCAACTCGTCGGTCCTGCCCGCCTGGGCAGGTCCCCAGCCTTCGCGCCGGGGGTGGCGTTCGCTGACCGATGGCGATTGTTTGTGCTGGTCAGCGAGGTCGGACGAGTCGTTATTGAGTTATGAGTGAGACACGCATGTCGAGCTAAAGCTGCCTTGCTTAACCCTGCCGCTGCTTGTGGCGCGGGTTATCGCAAATCACCATGACGACACCGTGCCGGCGAATCACCTTGCACTTGTCACAGATCTTCTTGACGCTTGGCTGGACCTTCATGTCTTTCCTCTACTTGTACCGGTAGACGATTCGTCCCCGGGTGAGGTCGTAGGGCGACAGCTCTACAACCACGCGGTCGTCGGGGAGGATTCGGATGTAGTGCATCCGCATCTTCCCTGAGATGTGAGCAAGGACCTTGTGACCGTTATCCAGCTCCACGCGAAACATCGCGTTCGGCAAAGACTCCGTGATGGTGCCCTCAAGCTCGATAGCACCTTCTTTTTTGGCCATGCGGGTACTAGCTCTCCATTTCCTGGAATTCCAAGATTTGCTGCTTACGTTCACTGTGCACACTGGGTGCACACGAAAACCACAACGAACTGCCCCCGAAGTCTACGCGACAGGTGGTGCCGGTGGAAAGTCCGGGTCAAAGCGACCTACGTCACGCCAGCGAGCCGTCCGTCAACCCCGAACTTTGAACTCGAATGGGTGCTGTCGGGCAGCCATCCGCCGTCAGTATTGTCAGTCCCGGTCCAAGAAGGCCGACTCAGTCAATACCCATCAACTAGTGAGGAAATCCAAATGAGCGTGATGATGACCCTGCGCGTCACCGGAGACGGCAACAAGCTCGAAGCAACTGCCGACCGCGATCTCATCAAGTCCGTGGCTGACAAGGCACAGAAATTCGGTGTGCTGTATCAGCGGTTCTACGCCTCTGACACCGAGATCCTCGTCGTTGATGAATGGCCCGACGAAGCGTCATTTCAGTCGTTTTTTGAAGCCAGCCCGGAAATTCGCGACATCATGGCTGCCGCAGGGGTAACCACCCACCCCGAAGTTACGTTCTGGCGGAACATGGACCTGGGTGACAACGTCGGCTAGCGCTGACTTGCCATTGAATAGGGCCCGTAACCTACGTGGTTGCGGGTTCCTTTTCGTTGACTGCGGCATCGTCGCCACCGCCAGCAGCCTTCTTGCGACTGCGCGCGATTGACCACTCGACCAGCAGGTTCGCTATTCCCAACACTGCGAGGAACAGAACTATCCAGGTGGGCTGTGGAGCAAGCACCACGATGACCACGATGACCGCGCCCAACACGACATTGATCCACAGTCGTGGGCTCGTCAACACGCGGTCGCTGGGTTCCAGTGCACCAGGGTGCGCGAGCCCGACGTAGTGACTCGCGGTTCGGATGGCCCCACCAGCAACAACGCTAGACACAATCGCCAGGAACCCACAGACCACTGCAGAAACAACAGGCGGCGAGTACACCGGCAACACGTTGATGACCAAGCTGGGGAGTTGAAAGGCGCCGCCGTACAGCGACATGATCCCGACCAAGGTGACCAGTGTTACCAGAGCGACAAGCACTGCAGCCACGACGACTTTGCCGCGGTTACCAACGCCGGCAGCTCGCATCACTGGATAGCCCGCGCCAATGATGACCACGCCAATTGCATACAGAATCGCTTCGACCGGGTTGAGTGCCGGAACGGGAACTTGGGGTGCCGACAAACCTGATATGTCGCCACCGAGGACGCCAACTGCCAGCATGACGACCGCACCGATGATCGCCAATGTCAGAACCGTGCGAGCCAGACCAACCTCGGCACGACCACCAACGGCATAGGCAACTGCGGCCAGAACCAAAGCGATGCTGACGACCGCTCCGTCCAGGTAAGAGAAGGCAGAAATCAGATGGCTTGCCCAGATGATTACCACTACACCTAGGCCAATCGAAATCCCACCACTGCACACCAGATTGAGTCCTGCTGATCCGCCGCGATCTTGTTCATCCGACGCGACAGGCTGCCGACCGAGTAACCCGCCGAGCAGAATTGCCAGGAAGGCCGAGGCCACGACCACCAGTGCCCAGCCGATCGAAATACCGATGCTCGTGGCGTAACCAGCAGCAACGATTCCAATTGGTAAGGCATACACGAACAACTGCGACGCCTTCGCGGACTTCGGCGTGGAGTTTCCCAGCAGGCCCAATAGCGCAACCGCAGTTAGCACAATCCCAAGAACGACTCCGATCACCATCAGAGGCCTCCACAGTCAGAGGAAACGGGTTTGCCTGCCATTCGATCGTTCAACCAATCGAGAAGCTGCGGCTGCCCGGTATAGAGCACCGACGAGTGCACGTCTTGAGGGAAAGTTTGCAGCGTGACCTTGCTTCCTTGAAGACACGCAGTGCGCGCGAACGCAAGGTTCACTCCAGGCACCACAGTGGTGTCTTGAAGACCCTGCTGAATCAGTATCGGGTACTGGTACTTCTGGTAGATCGGGAAGTTCTGTGCCGCGATTCCTAAAATACTGCTCGGAATGTCCTGCTGGACGAAGTCACTTTTCGGTCCCGCAAAAGCTTTCGACGTTCCGTCGAGACACTGGGTGTTGCCAACTTCGGCGGCAGCAACACCCTTGGGAGTAAATACGTCGCTCATCTTTATCTGACCGGGATAGTTCTTCACCCACGACTGCACCGCAAACGAAATAAACGCGAGAAAGGCAGAAGCATCTTTGGTTGGCGCAGCCTGGACGAACTTAATGAGTAGTGGAGCTGGCGGAAAGATTGCAGGCGCTAATCCGGCCACACCTCTGATTGCAAGCTCAGGCGCGTAATCAGGCGCCACGTAGGCGGCAGAAAGCGCAGCGTGGCCGCCCTGACTGTGTCCCAGAATTGCAGCCTTGCTCGTATCGAGCTGATCCGCGGCGAAGGTGTAGGCAGCGCGCATCGAGTTGAGCACGTCGTGCGCCTCGCCTTGCATGGTGAGGTAATCAGGGGTGGCCTTTACGCCCAGGTTTGCGTAATCAGTCGCGACGGTCGCGTACCCGGACCCGACTAGGCCGGCCATGATCTGACTCCAGGTCCCGTATCCAGTGGATCCGAGGGTGAAGGGTGCTTGCGAAACCCCGCAACCCGGCGCGTTTCCAGTGGTCCCGTGCGCAACAGCGAGTAGCGGTCGGCCATTCGGCGCTGGCGCCGGTCCCGATCGAACAGCAAACATGGCTGACACGACGTTGTTCACGCCTTCGCCCGTCTGCGAGACGTACAGGAGTCGGTAGGCGCTGATACCCGTCGGAGCACCAGCTATGGGCTCGGACCTAAGCAATGTTCCGGGCGCTAGCCCTTGGCCGAGATTTGCTGGCGGTGAGTAGAAAGCGCCACCTTGAATCTGCTTTGCACCGGAGTATTCGGCGAGCTCGGTCAGACTGTGCGGGGCCGATACTTGAGTCGGCGACGTGTTCAGCACCGTCGCCCCCAACACGAAGGTAACGACGATCCCCACGATGACTGTTGAAATGGCCGCGCGAAGGCGGTATCGAGGCGACTGCTTCACAAGCTGCTCCCGTTCGGCGGTCAGGGCGTCTGCCAGGGTGCCACAGGACGAGCGCGGATGGGCAGATGAGCGATCAACTATTCGACTCGATAAATGGCGGGATCTATGGGGCTCGCGTCACCCAAATAGGCCAGCACGACGTTTCTTCGAGGGTGAGCCGCGTGCCACCATCGATGGGTGATCCACTGTCAGCCAGCATCAGAAGCTGATCACGAGCTATGACTTCGATACGACGTTCTGGTCCGATTCCGGAGGCCGTGCTCTTTGACATGGATGGCACGCTCGTCGATACCGAAGATCTTTGGGCCCATGCCGAGTCAATGGTGTTGGATTGGTACGGCAGCGATTGGCCCGCAGCGGATCAGAAAGCGGTCATCGGGGGGTGCTGGTCGGACCTGATCGAGCGCATGGCTGCGCGAGCAAACCAGCCGCACTACGTCATTGAAAAAGCTCTGATCGACCAGATAAAGGTGCTCATTGACGACGCCGGAGTCAATGTCCTGCCAGGCGCAAAACAACTCCATCAAGATGTTCGCGAAGCCGCGATTCCGACGGCGCTTGTCACCAATTCACCGCGCCGTCTTGCCGACATCGTGATGAACGCCGCGGGGTTCGAATTCGATTGGATCTTGGGCGGTGACGAGGTCTCACCCCACAAACCAGATCCGCATCCCTACCGTCTTGCCACTCACCAGTTTCGCGCAAGGGCCGAACACTGCATCGTCGTCGAAGACTCGCAAACCGGAATCAATGCGGGTCTTGGCGCCGGGTGTCATGTCGTTTCTGCACCAAGAGGCAACACGATCACGCCCCACCACCGTGTCCTGGTGGTGGATTCTCTTGCTGAAATGTCGGTTCCGGCCTTGTACGGATTCGTCGAACGCGCCCTTGTCGCCGGCCGGCTAGAGGAGGAACTACCGCCGCCAAGCGGGTACTAGCGGGTTGCGTTTCCTAACTCAGTCAAAATCCAGGGGCCTTGTTCGGTGATGGCGACAGTGTGTTCCCAGTGCGCAGCGATCGAATCGTCAGCTGTCACCACTGTCCAATCGTCGCTGAGCAGGTCAACCTCCGCTGACCCCAGGGTGACCATTGGTTCGATCGCCAAGGCCATACCAGCGACAAGTGTTGGCCCCTTGCCCGCCGGGCCAATATTGGGAACGTTCGGCGGCATATGCATGGCCGAACCGATGCCATGACCGACGTAGTCGACGACAATTCCATAGTGATGCGGTTGCGCTCGCACTACTGATTCGACAGCTGCCCCAATGTCGGAAAGTTTTGCTCCAACAACGGCGGCGGCGAGTCCAGCTCGCAGTGCCTTCTCGGTGACGTCCGACAGGGTCTGCACCTCGGCACTGACGTTGCCTACCGGGACTGAAAGCGCGGCGTCTCCGTGCCAACCGTCGACGATTGCTCCGCAGTCGATCGAAATCAAGTCACCGTCGTCGAGAACTGCCGGACCGGGAATGCCATGCACCACTTCGGAGTTGATTGACACACAAATCGAAGCCGGGTAGCCGTGGTAACCAAGGAACGATGGAGTTGCACCTGCGCTGCGAATGGAATCCTCAGCAATTACATCAAGCTGCTTGGTAGTGACCCCCGGCTTAACCGCGTCGGCAACCAACTGCAGAGTTTGCGCAACGACCAAACCTGCTTCGCGCATCACGGCAATTTGATCCGATGTCTTTATTTCAATCTTGTTCCGCCCCAACATGTGCCAACCCTATGACGTGGGCAATTCATCACGCTTGAAACCTCAGCCATTAGGCTTTTCGCGTAGCAAGCGAGCCGCGCGAATTTGTTAGGTGCAAGCGAGCGAAGCGAGTTGAAGC
>JAHEXM010000135.1 GCA_023252115.1 Micrococcales bacterium
AACAATCCGACAACTTGCACGGACCCCAGCGATCACTCTGCATATTGGGTGCCAGAAGCAATTCAAGATGCCGGGACTTCGGTCTCGCCGTTGAATGTTGGCGTTTTCTATTACGGCGCTCATGCCACGCGGAAACTCAGTGGTGGTCGTTACACCAGCGTCACGTCAACTCCCGTCGTCCCGTTCCCGACCGGTTTTCGAGCCATTTCGGGTCGCACGGACGCGACTATTGAATGGAAGTGCTGGGGAAGCAGTGGATTCACGAAAACTGGGTCGAATGCCGGCGACGTACCTGTCTGTGGCCATGACGAGAATCTCATGGCTTCGATCAAATTCCCCAGCTGCTGGGACGGGCAGTCACTAGACAGTGCGGACCATCAATCCCACCTCATTTTCGAAAACAAGAACACTTCGTGCCCGCGCCGGGCGCCCTTCCACCTTCCAATGGTCACCATGTTTGTTGCCTACCCGCCGTCGGTGGGAACCGGTGGACACAAGGTGTGGGTGTCTGGCGGACCCGGGTTCAGCCTTGCGAGTGGCGGAGCGGCAACAATGCACGCCGACATTTTCGAAAACTGGCTGGGCCGTCGCCAGCAGCAACTCATCAGGACCTGCCTGAATGCGCATCGCAATTGCGCACCGCCAGCTGCTTAAGCTCAGTTGGAGTTGGCGATTCGTTCATCGATAAACCGCAGTTGCCGATAGACCGCTGAAATCGTAGGTGCCGCTGCGCCGTTGGTTTCAGCTCGACGTAGCGGTGCGCCGAGTAAGGCTTCCAGTTCGAGCTGTCGACCGGCGTCGAAGTCGACTTTCATTGACGGCGAATAAGGATCCATCTGCCGCGTGCCTTCCAGCAACATCTCAACAAACTCAACAGGAATCACTTTGCCATCTGCTGCCGCGATTCCAATAGTTTCATTCATCATCGTTTTGACCAGGGCCAATGTTTCTGAATTTGAAATGAGCTCAGTCGTTGTCGCTTGCAAAACGACACACAGAGCGTTGAACGGAATGTTCCACAACAACTTGCCCCAACGCGCCGCTAGCAGGTCGGCTTCAACTTGCACAGGGATCCCAGCCGCGATGAATTCTTGACTGAGCTGTTCCAGCCTGGCAGTTATTCCGGCGACACCGTAATCGGGGGCATACTCACCGATCGTGATTTGGCCATTTGCGAAATGCTCAACAACATTGCGATCAGTCCGTTCTGCGCTGATGAAAGCAGTTGCGCCAACAACCGTCGCATCGTCGGGCAAAGCCGCAGCGAATGCGCCTTCCGCATTGACACCATTTTGAATCAGCAGCACTGTGCCACCGGGCTTCAATATCGCGGCAACACGTCCCGCGACATCATCATTCGCTGTTGCCTTGACCGAGTCGAAGACGACGTCGACGGGCGGGATCTCATGCCAGTCCTCGTGTGAGTTGATTTCCGTGAGATGTAGATCGCCGTCGGGTGACTTCACTACCAGGCCGTGTTCGCGAACGTATTCGGCGTCAGAGCGGAACAGGAAATAGACGTCGTGCCCTGCCGCTGCCAATCGTGAACCGTAGTAGCCACCTATTGCTCCAGCACCGATGATTGCAAAGGCCGTCATGGGCGCCGACGGTAGTGACCCGCCATTCCTAGCGCAAACGCTGGCAAGTGCAAACGCTGGCAAGTTAGGCGTTGGTTGGCCTTGGCACCCCCGCCTTGGCCCACCACGCGGATAGTGGATACCCGCACTCCGGATTCTTTAACTTCCTTCACGAGACATTCACTCTTTTGAGCACAAGTGCACTACTTAGTGTCAATTCGAATATTCGGGTGTCACCCAGGCTTTTCCCAGCAAATTCCCAGGTTGGACGACCATCATGGGCACATGTCATCCCTAGCCCCCGGCCCACTAGCGCCGCAATCAGGTTCAAGAGTCCTCGTGGTTGACGACGAACCGGCGATCACCGAACTCGTCGCAATGGCCCTGCGGTATGAGGGTCATACCGTGACAACGGCAGCGACCGGGCGCGAAGCGCTCGACCTTGTTGCCACGATCCGACCGGACTTGGTCATCCTGGATGTCATGCTGCCCGACATCGACGGGTTCGAAGTAGCTACCCGACTGCGACGCGACCGCCGCGGGGTGCCGGTTCTATTTCTGACGGCCCGCGATGCCACCGAAGACAAAGTTCACGGATTGACGATTGGCGGCGACGACTACGTAACCAAACCGTTTGCCGTGGCAGAGTTGGTAGCGCGAGTGGCAGTGGGACTGCGGCGAACTGGCGCACGCACCGAAGTGTCGAGTCGCCTGACGTTCGCCGACCTTGAACTTGATGAAGATACGCGCGAAGTCTTTCGGGATGGGCAGCCCATTGATCTGACAGCGACCGAGTTTCGCCTGTTGCAATATTTGATGGCAAACGCCCGAACGGTGCTCACGCGTGCTCGCCTGCTCGACCATGTCTGGCAATACGACTTTCAGGGTGAAGCCAGCGTCCTTGAGACCTACATCAGCTACTTACGCCGAAAAGTCGACTTCGTCGAACCGCACCTGATCCACACCGTGCGCGGAGTTGGGTACGTAATGCGCACGCCGCGGGAGCAATAACGTGCAACTCAACCGAGTGAGCCTCCGGGCGAGACTCGTCATCACGCTGGTCCTGCTGGCGGCGGCCGGGCTGGTGACATCAGGATTCGTCGTCAATCATCAGCTGGAGAGTTATTTGATTCAACGTGTCGACCGGCAACTTGTCGGCGGCAGCGGCGCAGTCCTCAACCGTTTGCAAGGGACCACCGGTACCGTCAACTCCGATCGGGGCCCAGGGCCAGCTGGCGGACCATCCCCGTTTCCATCTGGCACGTACGGAGCCATTTACACCACCACGGGAAAGCTGATCACCCAGACTCAATTCGATTTCAGTTCCACAACAAGACTGCGCGATGACGACGACAAACCATCGGCAAAACTGACACCGGACATCCCGTCGAGCTTGGTAACCGAAGCTGCCCAACACGGACCGACTTTCACGACCGTCCCGTCCGGTTCAGACGACCTGTCGTATCGCGTGATGCTCGCACCAAACAACAATCACGTCCTCGCGATCGGGATCCCACTTACGGATATTGATGCGACTTTGACGCAACTGTTGTGGCTCGAACTCGGTGTTGGCCTTGGCGCGCTAATTGTGCTCGGTGGCCTCGCCTACCTGATCGTTCGAACTGAGCTTCGCCCTCTTGAACGAATGAGCGCAACCGCCAGTGAAATTGCGGCGAGCGACTTGACCGAAGTCGATTTGCGTCAGCGAGTTGATGCGCACTCGGGCGGAACGGAAGTTAGCCAACTGGGGACTGCGCTCAACACGATGTTGGCCGAGATCGAGAGTTCAATCGCGGCACGAGAAGCTGCGGCCGTTCGACTGCGGCAATTCATTGCCGATGCATCGCATGAGCTTCGCACACCGTTGACTTCGATTCGGGGTTACGCCGAGATGTTTGAGCGAGGCGCCGTCGATGAACCAGCGGACTTGGCCACGGCCATGCGGCGGATTGAACAAGAATCCGCGCGCATGAGTGCACTCGTCGAAGACCTACTACTGCTCGCCCGACTCGATCAACAACGGGTACTGCAAAGTGAACCGGTCGACGTTTCACCCATGCTGCGCGACGCCGCGTTGGATGCCCAGGCAGTCTTTCCAGATCACCTGGTGACAGTTTCCGCGGACACGCCAGTCGTTGTGCTTGGCGACGATCCGGCACTGCGCCAGGTCATCGTCAATTTGGTTCGAAATGCCTGCACCCACACGCCACCCGGCACCGCCGTCGAGATTTCCGCTAGCGCCGATGGCACCAGCGGCATCGTCACGGTGACTGACCACGGCCCCGGCATCCCGTTGGCTTTCCGTGACGAGGTTTTTGAACGCTTTACCCGCGCGGACTCGTCGCGGGTCCGAAACAGCGGTGGGACGGGTTTAGGGCTATCAATTGTTGCGGCCATCGTCAACGGACTGTCTGGATCGGTCACGTTGTCTGAAACTGCGGGCGGTGGCGCCACCATGACAGTGCGTATCCCGCTCGCGTAAGCCGACTCGCATAGCCCTGTCGACAGAGCGCGCAGGGCTGAATTCCGGCTACGGTGTGGAGTATGCGCGTGCTGAAGATTCTCGGGATCATCGTTCTAGCGTTCGTTGTTGCCGTCGTAGTTACGGCCGGTGCTGGTTATTGGGCGGGCAAAACCAACAAGAGCGTCCAACAAGCCAACCTGCAACCGTTCTACACACCACCGAACCCAGTGCCACCCGGTCCGCTCGGGTCACTGGTGAAGTCTGAGCCGATCACCGGGCTCCAACTCAAACATGCAAACGCATTTCGGGTCATGTACCGAACCGAAGATCCCGACCACACACCTCGCGTAAGCAGCGGCATGATCTTCGTTCCCACGGCACCGGCTCCAGCTGGAGGACGGCCCGTCGTCGCCTGGGCCCATGGAACAGTCGGTCAAGGTCTCGGTTGCGCGCCTTCGCGCCAGCCCAATCCTTTGAACGACATGAGCTGGTGGCTACAGGCAATGCTCGACAAGGGCTGGGTTGTTACCGCGACCGACTACGCCGGTTTGGGTACTCCGGGACAAACCCTGTACCTGGTCGGCAAAGCAGAGTCCAACGACGTGGTGAACTCCGTCCGGATGGCTCGCGACTTTCCCGGGACAAACGCTGGCAACCGGTTCGTAGTGTGGGGTCACTCGCA
Organism: Micrococcales bacterium; assembly: GCA_023252115.1. Taxonomy (GTDB): domain Bacteria; phylum Actinomycetota; class Actinomycetes; order S36-B12; family UBA10799; genus JAHEXM01. The sequence goes on from JAHEXM010000135.1 coordinate 4,724, forward strand.
AGGCGGACACTCCTCGTTGTGGACCGGTCACTACGCGGGTGCATATGCCCCGGAGCTCAAACTCCTGGGCGTTGCCGCAGCTGCTCCAGCCGCCGAGATCAGCGCTTTACTTCAGGAACAGTGGCAGTCGAACATTGGTTGGGTAATCGGCTCTGACGTGATGGCGTCCTGGCCTGCGTACAACCCGAAGGTCCAGCCCAGCCAAATAGCTACACAAGCCGGGCTTGACAACTATGTCGGCATCTCCCAGGCATGCAACGCGGACGGTGCAATTGATGCCCAGATCCAGGATGTTCAGGGCAACGATCCGTTCAAGATGGACCCGCAACTGTCGCCCGAATGGAACGCAGAGGCCAAGGCCCAGACCGTCCCACCTTTGCCGCCATCAATGCCGGTCTATATCAATCAATCCGTGACCGATGGCATCGTGACTGGAACGTCCAACGCTCTCCTCGAAGAGAAGTGGTGCAAGGCCGGCAGCAAGCTGAACATGGTGTGGCTGGGTCCCCTCGTGATTGCGGGCAGCACCGCTGATCTGCAGACTCACCTGCTTGAGGCAGTAGTCGGTGGCCCGGGGGCAACAGGCTGGATTTCACAGCGCTTTGACAACAAGCCCGCCCCAAACACGTGCGGACAACCAATCCCGATTCCCGCTACACCAGCCTCATAACCTAGGTATCGGCAAAAACACCAGGGGAACTGCCGGTGGCGTCCGCCGGAGTGTGACAAAGTTCGTCGGTGACCCAGCGCCTCTATGCCCTCGCGCACAAATGCGCAAGGCACGGGAAGCTGGTGATCGGGATCTGGCTGTTGGCAGCCGTCGCGATTATTGGGGCCAACAACCTGCTGGGACCAGCGGGCCAGAACAACTACGTTCTTCAGGGAACTGATAGCGCTGAGGCGCAGGCACTGCTGGGCGACGCTTTCCCCGGCAGTTCAACTCAGGCAAACCCGGTGGTCATCTATAACGCCCACACTGACTTCGGCAGCGGACAAGGCGAAGCCACGGTCAACGAGGTGGCACGCCAACCGAAGGCGATGCCCCCGCTGGCAGTTG
>JAHEXM010000136.1 GCA_023252115.1 Micrococcales bacterium
AACTCGATGACCGCAATCGGCGACGGGAGAGGTACACGACTGGTTGACCCGTCCCCAAGCGTACGACGCGAAAGCCAAAAGCCTAATGAGCACCGCGACCGCGATGGCGGGTATCGGGTTCACCTTCCGCCCGATGTGCTGGGTGCGCCTGTTATGCGAGTTCGAGATTTCGCGCGGGTTTTGTGGTGGATCGAACTTGGCTTTGAATACGGTGCGCTGCACGGACGGCGTGATCGTCGCTTGTTGTCATTCGTGTTTGCGGTGCTGTGGTGGGTATTTCTTCCAATTGTGTCGCTGATGGCGTTCATTCGTTTCGCGCGACCATGGGTGAAGTACTACATGACGCCCGAGCGTGACGTGGTGCTTGCTGTTGCTGTACACCGCTGGGGGTGGAGTGTAGAGGACTATGGGTCCGCAAAACCAGGTACAAAACGTGGCGGGGATCTTCTTGCGATTCTGCAGCCGACCCTGTTATTAACCGCGGATGAGGAGGTTATCGAGATTCGGGCAACGGCAGCGAACGAGGCGTTAGCAGCGAAGTACATGGACGCTGTTCCGGGTCTTGTCGATATTGGCCGCGGCTGGCCTCGCGGTCGTCGGCTACGCCGTGAGCCTGGGGGAGGCCACCGTTAACGATCGTTTTCGGTGCACCTTATCGACACCACCAAGACGATCCCGACACGCCGTGTTCGGGTGCACCAAAACTCGCCACCGAAACCTGCGTCAACCGAAACGAGAACGACGCCGTTTTCGGTTAGTGCTGGTAAAATAGGGGAGACTTAGAGAAAGAGTGAATCATGGCGCACGTGCTCACTACCGCTTGGCCGACTAGTGCCGAGGTCGAGCGTCGGCTTGCGTTCGCGGACGCTGCGTTGGCTGTTGCGGGCCATGAGGTGACTGATCCTGTTTTGCGTGATGTCCTGGCGCGGGCGGCTCGTCACGAGATCACGGGTGATGAGGCAATTGCTGAGACGCGTCGGCATGTCCAGGATTGATGCCTCGTAAGCACGTTTTTCGTACCTGGAATGATTATTTCATTCCAGGTACGACTGTTTTGAGGAACAAGTTCACTGCGCCCGGCAGTCCCCACGGCGAAACAGACCCGGATGCTCTGCGGACGTTGGAAGAGATGAGTACTGCGGTCCGCTTGGGGGAGTTGGAGGAAACTCCGATTGACGGTCGTTTTGACTACGATCACATGAAGGCGATCCATCGTTACGTGTTCCAAGATGTGTATGAGTGGGCGGGGCAGGAGCGTGTGGCTCCGGTCGGGCAGTTCATGAGTAAGGATGGGCACAGCTACTATGGCGCTGGCCCGCATCTGACAGCAGCAGCCGAGGCGGAGTATGCGACGTTGGCGGGTAAGAACTTGTTGCGTGGACTCGGGCGGCGTGAGTTCGTTGACGAGCTTGCGGAGTGTTGGGGTGAGTTGAACGTCGTCCATAGTTTCCGTGAGGGGAATTCACGCACGCAATTCGTGTTTTTCTCTCAGCTTGCAGAACAGGCGGGTTACTTCCTCGATGCTAAGCAATTCGCGCCTGGCGCGCCGTTGCGCGACGAGTTCGTGCAGGCGCGTTTCCATAGTCAGGACACTGGGCGCAACGACCGACTTGTGGGGGTACTTCGACGCGGTGTCGTCTCTTTTGATCCAGGTTCTCAGTCGCCGCCAGCATCCGGTCCGCAAGCACGTATCAAGGGGCCGCTGGGACTTGGCCGTGGTTACGGGACCAGCAGGCGGGGGAAACGGTGAGAATGAGTGTGATCGGTTACGCGCGGGTGTCGAAGCGGGAGCAAAGTCCGGCGGCGCAGGAGGCCGAGCTGCGCGCGGCCGGTGTGGAGCGGGTGTTCGTCGACCATGGCGAGTCGAGTCGCATCGCAGACAGGCCGCAGTGGGTTGCGTGTCTGGACTATCTTCGCGATGGTGACACGCTTTTGGTACGCCGTCTTGACCGTCTCGGCGGGTCGGAGCGGATCATCATTGAGACGCTGCACGATCTCGAACAACGAGGAGTGAACATTAGGAGTCTGACAGAGCCGATGATAGACACGACGACGCCGATGGGCCGGGCGCTGTATGGCATTGTCGCGGTGTTCGCTCAGCTCCGTGTCGACACAATCCGAGAGAATACCCGGCGCGGTCTCGCGCATGCTCGAGCGCAGGGCCGTGTTGGTGGCCGTCCAACTGTGATGACAGCCGAGCGTGTCGATGCTGCGCTGCGGCTGCGCGCCAGTGGTGCGAGCATTAGTGCGATTGCTGGTGCCCTCGGTGTTGGCACCTCGTCTGTTTCGCGTGCGCTAAACAAGGCCGATTCGTTGGCCCACATCGACTGATCCTTACGAGGGTCCAACTCCAGGCAGTGACGCTTGCACCCCAACCATTCTTTTCCCTTCTTCCCGATATTTGCTTTCTTTCGCACAGAGAATCCCTGTCAAGGGTGAGGCGAAGCCTCATCGCGTAGCGACGCATCGCGCTCTTGACAGGGATTCTCTGTGCGATACCGGTTTTGAATCGGGGAGAAGGGAGCATTCAGTGAACTGCTCCGCATAGAAAACATAGGGCCAACAGCGGCTAATTAGGCTCGATAACAGGGGAGTATTGGCCTTCGGTTGTCGGTGATTTTGTCTTGCGTTGAGTGCGTGTTCGTACGCCAGGTTTTGGCTTAAGTTTTGCAAGGTCGCGTTCGGGAATACCTGCAACAAGTGCATTCCGGTACAGCGCCGTTTGTTGGCCTTCTGCTTCGGCCAATTCGGATCGTAGTCGGGTTGTTCGTTCTGCTGCTTTGGCCAGCGTTCTTACGGCAGCAACTTTCTTTTGAACGCTTTTCTCGATCTCATCACGGAGCTGTTTTTCGATGGCGTCAACGTCAATTATTGATGTACTCACAACGGAAATGTACCACTAGTCGCGGTCCGAATTCTGCACCGTCTTTGGTGACAGTCGGTGCATCTTTTGACCGGTTCCCATACGACGCCGAAATTCGAAGTGGAACAGAGTCTGCAGAGCAAGCTATAGGTTTAGGTTCCCTAAACCGCTTTGGTTACTGGACTGTCGTCTTTCGTAACGGCATACTGTGCGTATGGTCCCCGCTGTTGCGGGTTCGCTGCGCTGGGCTTGGAGGAGTGTGGGATGTCTGATGATAGGGGTTCGCATTTGTTTGGTCGGCGGCGGCGGGAGAACGATTCTGGTGGTGCCAGGGTCAAGTTCTACAAGGTGAAAGTCTCGGCTGAGGAACAGGCTCGGTTAGAAGGTCTTGCGATTGAGCAGCGTGTAACTGTGTCGAGGTTGTTGGTGGAGTCCACGTTGGCGGATGGGCCGGAGAGTATTAGTGAGCGGCGACAGTTGGGTATCGCTTTAAACGAGGTTCGGCAGTTGTTGGCGAACGTTGCGAATAATGCGAATCAGGTGGCGAAGTTTGCGAATTCTGAACGCCATGTTCCTGAGTGGGCGCGGACGGTAGTCGATGACTATCGACGGTTGCGGCCTCAACTGAATGCTGTCGTTGATGGACTGATTCGTTCATGATGCCGAACATCACGCGCGGCGACAGGATGAACGGCCTTTTGTCGTATCTTTTTGGGCCAGGTCGGGAGAATGAACACGCTAATTCGCGTGTTGTTGCGGGGGACTCGGATTCGTTTCTTTGGTATGGCGGGCGTGATCTTGACGCTGGGGAAGTAGCGGCTTTGGCGCGGGACCTGGATCGTACCCGTGTGTTGACGGGCACATCGGTGAGTGTTGTTCGTCGACGTTCGGACAGGCGGACGGGAGTTGTTGTTGAGGATCGCGCGCCAGCGCATGTGTGGCATTGTTCGCTGTCTCTGCGCCACGATGATAAGGAATTGACGGACGAGCAGTGGCAGGCGGTCGCTTCTGATTTTGTCGACGAGATGGGTTTTACGTCGCTAAGCGGAAAGGCTGAATGTAAGTGGGTTGCGGTCAACCACGGGTTGTCAAAGAAGGGCAACGCGCATGTCCACATCGCGGTTTCGATGGTTCGTGAAGATGGCACGAAAGCGAGTACCCATAACGATTTTTCTCGTGCCCAACGGATATGTATCGGACTTGAGCAGAAATATGGGTTGGCGATCACAAGTGATCGTGCGGCTGGGCTAGGAACGAGGGGTTGGAGTCCGGCAGCACGGGCGGCAGCTGAGCGGCGGGGAGCAATCGAGCCGGATGCAAGGCGGCTTGAGCGTGCGGTCCGGGCCGCCGCCGCAACATCGGCCGATGAAGCTGAGTTTGTGCGGAGGTGCCGCCGCAATGGTTTGTTGATTCGACCACGGTTTGCCAAGGGTCGTAACGACATCGTTGAAGGTTATTCAGTCGCGTTGAGAGCGGAAAAAGGCGGGGTTGTGATTTGGCATGGCGGCAAGAAGTTGGCAAAAGACTTGACCATTACGCGATTGCGAGCCGAGTGGCCCGATAGCGTTGACGCGGCGCAGTCTGCCGTCGACGAGTGGAGGGCCGCGTATCGCGGTGAACGGATCGTTTCACCTGGTCGTGAGGTGACCGAATATGATCCAGAGTTATGGCGGCAGAAGACCGAAAGCGTGCGGCAGATGCGCGAGCAATTGCGCGCTGTTCCGCTAGACGATAAGGCGACGTGGGCGATTGTTGCCAAGGAGACATCAGGGATTTTCGCCGCCTGGTCACAGCGGATTGAAGCAGTCCCAGGACCATTGGCCGCTGTTTCAACAGAATTGGCGAGGTCCGCACAAATCCGTGCACACCAAGTTCGACCTCGACCAACGAAACTGGTTCGAATTGGTGGCGTCGCAATGCTTGCCGCAGCGAACATGTCTAAGGGCGGGAATGCCGCACAAACACTCTTGATGGTGCGGCAACTTGCGAATACTGCCGAGGCGATTCACGACGTAATTCACGCTCGAGGAGATGCCACGCGGGCGGCGGAAATGGCGACCCTTGTGCGAACGAAGCTGGGTGGTGTCGCGAACGAATTGAAGCGAGAGGCAGACAAGTTTGCGACCACTGGGAAGAATGTCGCACTCCGTGAACTTGGGAGGTTCAGTGACGGTAATTTGCGTGCAAACGATCAGTTACAGGATGGTCCTGTCGGGCCGAGGCCGGGAAAGATCGAGCCGTCCCCGCACCATGGGTCTGATTTAGGTAGATAGAGACACGAGAAAGGAAAGTTTGATGGAATCTGATGGAATCGACGCTGCATTGGGTGACAGTTTGCGGGTGGGCCTTATGGTGGCCGGGAGACTCGGTGAACAACTCGCACGGCTTCGTGAGGGTCAATTGCGGCAGGCCGAGGCAACCCGTGCACAGGAACTTCGCGAGTTACAGAGTCGATTTGATGCGGAGCGACTTGTCGCGCGTGCTCAAGTGGCACAAGCTAATCAATCGCAATGGTGGGAACATGCAAAACCGGCAGATATTGTCGATGCGTGGCAGACGGCCAATGCGTGGCAGCAGCACGATCTTGATATCGAGCGGGCTGCTGAACGGATCCGTGTTGAAGTAAAAGAACGATACGGGATCGACCCACGCAACCTCAATGCCGCGCCTGCTCAGGTTAAAGAGCATCTACAAAACGTCATTGATGCAAGCAAAGCGGCCGACGAGCATCGTACGCAAGCGAAACGAGATGAGATGCTAGCCGCGCAGATGGTTCTTGATGCTGATCGAAAAGACCGGGATGCAGAATCCGGTCTTGTCAATGACGCCGATGTCGCGCGTGATCAGTCAGCGTCCGTCCGTCTTGAAGCAGCTTCGTT
>JAHEXM010000137.1 GCA_023252115.1 Micrococcales bacterium
AACGCGCATTTGATGAACTGCGTCGGGCAGGTCCCGACGCACACGAACGTCCTGCAACATGAAGGCTCGGATGTGTCTGCGCAGCAGCGCCGTGATTGCTGCGCCAGCCGAGTCGTCGGGGCCAACGGGTTCAGGTTCAGCAACATCAGGCGGACCATCGGTCGCTGGACCAAGCGCAGTCGCGGCTTTGGATTCGTGACCAGGGACTGCCCCGCTAGCTTCAAGGGCAGCAACAACTGAGCCCAGCGGGGCATCAGGAATAAGTGCTTCCACTTCAAGTTCGCGAAAACGGGCGACCACTTTTTCGCCATCCAAAATCGAAACCGTGTCATCAACGAGCTCAGCGAACGCAATACCAGTTTGGTCGTACAGCAGATATGGAGTTCGATCGGTTAGCAGTGTCGCGATTGGCTTGAGCGGCACACCACGAGTCAACGGGAAAACAATGTCGCGCAATTCGGCCGGGACATCGCCGACTTCACCCGCATCAAGCGGCATGCGGATTTCGTCACGCACGCTGATTCCGGAATGACCTACTGGCAGCTTCATATGCCAGCCTTCGTCATTCCCACCTTCACGTCTGCGCAGGGTGATTCCCCATCGAAAGAGTCGCAGGTCGTCAGTGTCGTGATACACCGCGAGCAGTTGACGAGACACCTGCTTCTTAGCGCGACCAACCCCCGACTCAGTTGATACGAGCTCGGGCAGCCGAAACAACGCATGCACACGCAGTTTTAGTTCGACTTCGCGAACAGTCGTCGGTCCGACTTCAGATTCAACCTTCGGGTCAGAGGATTCACCGGGCTCATGCTCGCCAAAGCGAACGTCAGGTGGCGTTGGATCCTCGCCGATTGGTTCGTCGGATGAACCGTCTGTCATCTGCTACTTCCGGTACGCCGCTTCTGTTGTTGAATCAAGTAACCCTGCAGATCTCGCAGGGGTTTGCCGTCGGCGCCAATAGTGACACGCGACCATTGGCCGTCAGCGTCAAGGTGCCACGACGATGTTCTAACGTCAAAGCCAAGGTCAAGTAGCGAACCAATATCGCCAACATGGTCAGGGTCAGTGATGTGGACGAGTGTTTCGACTCGGCGATCGAGGTTGCGGTGCATTAGGTCGGCTGACCCGATAAACACCTCGGTGTCGCCGTCGTTGTGGAACTCGTAAACACGTGAGTGCTCAAGGAATCGGCCAAGGATGCTGCGGACTTTGATGGTCTCGCTCATGCCTGCAACTCCTGGCCGTAGTGCACAAATACCGCGCACCAAAATTTCAACCTCGACACCTGCTTGCGAAGCTCGATATAGCGCGTCAATCGTGGCTTCGTCAACGATTGAGTTGCACTTGAAACGAATTCCGGCGGGCTTGGCGGCGACTTTGTTTTCGATCTCACGATCGATGCGACTGATGAGCCCCGATCGAATTGAGTGAGGTGCAACGAGCATTCGCGTGTACTCGGTATTCATCGAGTACCCCGAAAGCTGGTTGAACAGGTTCGCGATGTCTTCGCCCACCGCCGGGTCGCAAGTCAGCAATCCCAGGTCTTCGTAAAGGCGAGCCGTCTTTGGGTGATAGTTACCGGTGCCGATGTGGCAGTAGCGCCGCAGCGAGCTGCCCTCGTCACGAACGACCATTGAGAGCTTGCAATGTGTCTTGAGTCCTACGAGGCCGTAGACAACATGAACTCCAGCGCGTTCAAGCTTGCGTGCCCACGAGATATTCGCCTCTTCATCGAAACGCGCCTTGATTTCGACGAGTGCGAGCACCTGTTTGCCAGCTTCGGCCGCATCGATCAGTGCATCGATGATCGGTGAGTCGCCAGACGTGCGGTACAGAGTCTGCTTGATGGCGAGCACCTTGCGATCGCTCGCGGCTTGTTCCAAGAACCGTTGCACGCTTGTCGAGAAAGAGTCGTACGGGTGATGCAGCAGAACGTCATTGCGACGCATCGCGTCCAGCACATCCGGCGCCGAAGCAGTTTCAACTTCGGCAAGATCGTGGTTGGTCTTTGGGACGAAACGCGGGTCTTTCAAATCGTCTCGGTCAAGTCCGACAATCGTCCAAAGGCCGCGAAGGTCTAAAGGACCACTGAGCTTGAATACTTCGTTTTCAGTGACACCGAGTTCACGTACCAATAAATCCAAAACGGTGGGATTGATTGTTTCCTCGACTTCGAGACGCACGGGCGGGCCGAAACGTCGCCGCATGAGTTCACGTTCCAATGCCTTCAGCAGGTTCTCGGCATCGTCTTCTTCAACTTCGACATCCTCGTTACGCGTTACCCGAAAAATATGCTGCTCTTCGATTTCCATTCCAGGAAATAGCCGGTCGAGGTGCGCTGCAATCAAATCCTCGAGCGGGGCGAAGCGCTGAGGCCCAACTTGCACGAAGCGTTCAAGCATTTCGGGAACCTTCACTCGCGCAAACAATTGCGCGCCGGTTTCCGGGTTGCGGACAACAACGGCAAGGCTCAGCGACAGCCCAGAGATGTAAGGGAACGGATGCGCAGGGTCAACTGCGAGTGGAGTGAGGACCGGAAAGACTTTTGCGTCGAAGTACGTGGCCAGCTCGGCGCGTTCCGGTTCAGTGAGGTCACCCCACCGAACAAGGTGAATGCTCTCCTCGGCAAGGGCATGGCGGATCTCGTCGCGGAAGCAACCGGCCTGACGCTCCATCAGCTCGCGACTCTTGTTGAGTACCGCGTCGTGCACTTCGCGCGGCATCATTCCGCTTGCCGCTTGGACTGCGATACCGGTTGCAATTCGACGCTTCAAGCCGGCGACCCGGACCATGTAGAACTCGTCGAGGTTGCTGGCAAAGATTGCCAGGAATTTGGCTCGTTCCAGAAGCGGCAGGTTTGGGTCCTCGGCAAGTTCAAGCACCCGCTGATTGAAAGCTAGCCAGCTGAGTTCACGGTCAATGAATCGACCGTCGGGTAGGTCTGATTCGTCGATACCCTCGGTCGCCACGTCGACCGCCACGCTGGTGGTATCACCAGGGAAGTCGGGCGTGAGCTCGGCAGTCATACCCTGAGCCTGCCACGAATGGAATTGGGGCGCTCGCCGTACCTACTTACGTGCCAAACGCCCGAGGCGATGTTGGGCTTGCCGATCGGGATGGACTTTTTCGCTCAGGTACAGCACGTCAGTGTCGAATTTCGTAAATCCAAGTTCGGTGTACATCGCGACTGCTGATGCATTTTCGTCGTCTACGTAGAGCATGACATCGCGTAGGCCTTTGGATTTCAGGTAAGCAAGTCCAAGGATGGCCAGAGACTTTCCCAGATGATGCCCGGCGGCCGAGGGATCAACTGCCAGCACGTAGATCTCGCCAATCGGGACGTGCCCATGACCATCAGCTAGGCCGTCCCCATGAATCTTGGTCCAATGAAAGCCAGCGATGTGGCCTCGTGGGTCGATCGCCAACAGGAACCCATCCGGGTCAAACCAGGACTCGTCAATGCGCAGTTGAAGCTGACGCGGACCCCAATTGCCTTGATCCGGCAATTCGGCGAAAGCACGCGCATTGACCTCGAGCCATTCAGCGTCGTCTACCCCGGGCTCAAACGTGCGGACGGTGTAGCCCTTGGCCAACCGAGCCGCAGGAAGCGGCACCTTCAAAGAACGCTGCATTCGCAACAGCACGCGAGCTTTGGTGAACTTGCGGGATTGAGCTAGTGCACCGGCGGCATCACGAGCTCCATGAGCCCACAACTTCAGCTGACCGCGCGATTCGGCCATCAGCATGTCGAGTAGTCGCCCGCCCATGCCCGTTCGGCGAATCGAAGCATCGATTGCCATTTGAGCGCTTGGACCCTCGACCGGGTCACTCATGTCGAGGTGGCCGTATCCAACGACTACGTCGTCCTGCCAGACGCATATATGCCGCTCGTCGTAGGTATCAGCGGCACTTTCGCCGCTCATCAGGTGAAGCATCGCGTGATCGCTCAGTGGTCGAACACCGTCTTCTTCGACCACGCGTTCAATGAGCAAAGCCACCTGATGCAGCTCCGCTGAGTTCAGGCGGTCAGTCACCTCGAACCGGTATTGCTGGCTCATTCCGCCCCTCCAACCCTGCTCTTCACACTGGTCCACGAGGTGCCGTAGCGCACATGGGGGTTCCACTCTGCCGATACGCCGGTATCCTTGGCATCTTGACCGTTGCGGTCATAGGCCGTGAATCTGTTGGAGGCGAGCATGGCTTCACTCTTGCTGCTCACTAACGGCCTGTCCTCCAGCGCCGAAGTCCTGCCGGCGCTTGGGCTCCTCCAACACGCGGTCCGAATCATTCCGGCAGATGGCGCCTCACTCTTGGATGCCCCGCCATGTGACGTCTTGCTGGTTGACGGACGCCGCGATCTTCCCAACGTGCGCGCTTTGTGCCGAGTAATACGAAGCACCGGTGTGGATGTGCCCGTATTGCTCATCCTGACTGAAGGCGGCCTCGCTGCAATCAGCAACGAGTGGGGAATCGACGATGTCCTGCTCGACACCGCTGGACCGGCTGAAGTCGAAGCTCGTTTGCGTTTGGCCACTGGAAAAGCGGCGGCTGCGTCATCCGTTGGGCCGAATGATGAAATCCGCAGCGGTGAACTGGTAATCGACGAAGCCGCCTATACGGCCAAGCTTCGGTCCCGGACTTTGGACCTCACCTTCAAGGAATTCGAGCTTTTGAAGTACTTGGCGCAGCATCCCGGCCGGGTTTTCAGCCGTGCTCAGCTGCTGCAAGAGGTGTGGGGTTATGACTACTTCGGTGGCACCAGAACAGTCGACGTGCACGTTCGGCGGCTTCGGGACAAACTTGGACCGGAATATGAGGGACTTATCGGCACGGTGCGGAATGTTGGCTACCGCTTCGTCGTTCCTCCAAAGGAAGAGTTAGCACCAACGGGAGTGAGCGTCGAATGAATGCGACTGGAGTCATCGCGTTAGTTGCCGTTCTGGTGGTGGCTTCCGCAGTTGGGCTTTGGTATCGCCGCGCTAACGGACGACTCAAGACGGTGGCAGTCGACGAAAGTACCGGTACTTCGACCGCGATAAAGGCCGATCAAATCGGCTCATCACTGGGCGAACGAGCGACCTTGGTGCAATTCTCGAGCTCGTTTTGCGCACCATGCCGAGCCACCCGCCAGATCCTGACCGAGGTGGCGGCCGGAGTCGACGGTGTTACCTACGTCGAGGTCGATGCGGAATCGAACCTTGATTTAGTTCGCAAACTCGATGTTCGCCGGACGCCCACGACCTTGGTCTTGGACTCTGCCGGGTTCGTCAAGCAGAGGGCCAGCGGCCAGCCTCGCAAGGCCGATGTGGTGGCCGCGCTGGGCTTGGCCATCCCCGAAGTGGGCCCATCAGCCCCCAACTCCACCGAAGTTGCCGCGAAAAATAAATCTCACAATCTGGACCCTCACGTCGACCCAGTCCCCAGAGCGTCTTAGGCTTATCCACATGTCACAACAGGTGTTTCTCGTGAAGCGGCGCGCAGTCGACTACTGCGTCGCTACCACCTGTATGTGTATGTCCTAATCGGGAACGCGACTTTCGCACTCCCGGTACGGACGCGCTCCGGCAATTTGAAGCCGCTGAGCTCGTGAACCTGCCACCGTGCCGCGCGAATTGTTAGCCCCCATTTCTGCCAATCCGGCGGAATCTCTCGCTGTGGCGAAACCAATCATCGGAGGAAACAGTGGCCGCTCCTAAGAGGCCCGAACGTGGACCTATCGACCCGCGCGGCGCGCTGTTCGGT
>JAHEXM010000138.1 GCA_023252115.1 Micrococcales bacterium
CCTCGGTGGTCTTCGGACTCTGCCTTCTGCTGAGTATCGGAATTCGGACGCTCGCGGGGCAGGTTGAGGACGACGGATCGTCCCTGCAGAACACCCTGGGACTCATCGGCACCCTGGTCAGCGGCGTGTTCTTGTTGCTCATTGGGTTGATCAACCTGGTTGTCCTTCGTCAGATCGTCGCGGTCTTCAGAAAGATGAAGAACGGTGATTACAACGAAGCCGAACTCGAGAACCAGCTGAATAAGCGCGGTTTCATGAACCGCTTTCTTGGCAAGGCGACCAAAGCAGTAACGAAGCCTTGGCAGATGTATCCAATTGGGATTCTGTTCGGGCTTGGGTTTGATACGGCAACCGAAATCTCGCTGCTGGTGCTGGCTGGCGGGGCTGCGGCATTCGCGCTGCCCTGGTACGCAATTTTGTGCCTGCCGATTCTTTTCGCCGCTGGCATGTCGTTGCTCGACACCATTGACGGATGCTTCATGAACTTCGCTTACGGCTGGGCATTCTCGCAACCGGTGCGCAAGGTCTACTACAACATCACCGTGACGGCATTGTCCGTTCTAGTTGCTTTGGTCATTGGATCAATCGAAATCATTGGGCTGGTGGCCGACAAGCTCCAAATCACCTCGGGTCCAGTGGCATGGATCGGATCCATCGATCTGAACTGGATTGGTTACGCCATCGTTGTCCTCTTCGTTGTTACCTGGGTAGTAGCGCTGGTCGGCTACCGAGTCGGGCGAGTTGAAGAACGCTGGAATGCGCACCTTCGCGACGATGCCGGTGGAATCGGATAGCCTCACTTCCGTGCAGAGCCAAAGCGTGCGACGCAGTTCGGTAGTTGCGATTGGCACGCTGTTGGTGTTGAGCTCACTGAGCGCATGCGGCCAAACACCAAGCGCTCGAATTATTGACCAGTGCATCATCGGCCCCAACAATTCGTGCGTTCAAGCGAATCTCGCCAACGCCGATCTCTCGGGGCGCACAGTCAAGGGCACCGACTTCACTCTCGCTAATCTTCGTAACGCGAATCTGCAGAAAGCCGACTTTGCTGGAGCAGACCTTTTCCAAACGGACATGACCGGTGCCAAAGTTGCTGGAGCAAACTTCGCAGCCGCAAACATGATTGGAACAATTTGCCCGAGCGGCAAGATGGCCAGTGGGTCACCCGCGCTGTGTCCCGATCTACCGGTAAAAGCAGCAAGCTAACTAGCGACTGCGGTGAACCTAGTTACATTTCGATCTCGGGTTTCAAATCACTGATGCTCACCCGTCGACGCACAAACACCCATGTTGTAGTCAGCGCCAATGCGATCGCGCCGATGAACAACAGAATCAACGCCGAACGAGCCACTGGTGCAAGCGCGCCATTAACGAGCAAATGGCGCACCCCCGATACCGCATATGTCATCGGCAAGTAGGGGCTGATCGTTTGAAAGAAAGCGGGAGACATTTGTATCGGATAAGTACCGCCGCACGAACACAACTGCAGCATCAACAGAACTAAACAGACGAGGCGTCCGGCCGGTCCCAGCACTGCACCGAACAGTTGAATGATTGCCGTGTAGCAGCCCGCAACGATTAACAGGAACCCAAACAACAATGCATAGTCCTGGGGATGAGGTGAGATCCCAAGCCCCAGGTGAATGACCGATAGCAGCACGACCACCTGGGCGGCAGTGATGAGTAGTACCGGAAGGTAACCGGTAAGTGCGACTGACAATGCACTGATCCGGGGCGCGAGCAGTACGCGGGCGGGCAGCGGCTTGAGCAATGTGTACACCACCAAAAGCGCCACCCACAGCGACATTCCCATGAAGTACGGGGCGAAACCAGCACCGTACGTGCCGGTGTTGTTGAGCTGAATCTGCCGGACGGCTACAGGGGAACTGGCGTGGTTAGCGATGTTGGTGGCCTGTTCGTTATTCCAGGTGGGTAACTGACCAACACCTTGTTGCAATCCTTGTGCGAGCTGGTTTGCGCCGCTATTGAGCGTGACCGCGCCGCTGGCTAGTGCCTTCGCGCCAGCTGCCACCTCGCGCGCGCCGGCTCCCAATTCGTCTATTTGTTCGCTTGCTGTGATGACGTCGCCTGTCACATCACTAACGACACTGTTGACTTTGATCGAACCCTCGAGAAGTAGTTTGGCCAGTTCGCTATCGGGGAATTGTTTTACCAGGGCTCGCATTTTCGTGACGACGTCTGCCGAAATCGATCGCGCCTTCTTGGCGTCCGAGCGTGCAACATCGGCGGCATTTGCGAGCTTGGTATTTCCTGCCGCGACTTGGCTTGCGCCCGACGCTAGTTGCTTGCTGCCGGACTTAAGTTCCGATGTTCCGCCAGCGAGTTGATGCGCCCCGTTCGATGCTTGTTTGAGGTTTTGCCGAATCTGGATGATGCCGTCCAGAGTCGTCGCAACAAACTGCTGACCAACTGTTTGGTTGAGTGTCGCGGTGATTTGGGTCGCAAATTCACCGCCTACCAGTGACGTCAAGTAGCTATTCGCATCGTTGGTTTGCAGGGTGAGGACGCCGATGCTCGGGCTTGTTCCACCGAGTGAAGCGATCGAGGAGCTGAAGTTCTGCGGAATGGTGATGACGTAGTAGTAGTCGCCGTTTTCAAGGCCGGCGCGTGCTGAAGCCGCATCTGTCTGAGTCCAGCTCAGCGACTGACTCTGCTTGAGGTTCGTAGTCAGTTGCTGGCCCGCATTAACAGTCTGGCCATTCGCCGTCGCCGGTTGGTCTTGATTCACTATGGCGGCCGGAACGTTGGACAGGTTGTTGTAAGGGTTCCAAAATGCGATCAGGTACACCGTGCCGTACAGCAGCGGTAGCAGGATCAACGCCACGATTGCTGCACGTGCCAAATCGCCCCGCCGGTATTTGCGGAGCTCGAGCGCCGAGAGCATGAACGTACGCATCAGACTGCTGCCTGCTCGTCAGTTGCGTCTGGCGAAACAGGTTGATCGACCGGATCAAGGCTGATGATGTGGTCGGCAAAACCTGTTGCTGGTTCTGGTTCCAGGGTTGTTGCCACCACGGTAGTTGCCGCGTTGCGCGCGCAATCGAACACCAGTTGCCATATCTCCGTTTGAAAGCGGATCGGGATACCAGTGCACACGTCGTCAATAACAACAAGACCGACAGTGTCAGCGAACGCGCACGAGATATCGAGTCGGCGTCGTTCGATCGCTGACAGTTCACGTACCAAGGTTCGCTCGCGTCCGGTTAAACCAGCGGTTTCAATAATTGTCGCTGCGTCTACTCGAGCCGTGTGTCCGGCGAGCCACAGAGTGCGTTTTGCTTCTTCCCGAACTTTGAGTGCTTCTTCGAGTCCAGCAAAGTCACCCGTCGGCGCAATTGCCGAATTGCGCCGGAGCCATCGTCGGTCGCCGGGAATCGATTTGCCGCCGACGACCAGAGTCCCGCTGGAGAATTTCATCCGACCGGAAAGAATCAGGGACAGTGACGTTCGTCCAGTTCCGGCTGCTCCGGCTAGGCACACCAGTTGACCGGGTTCGCAAGAAAACGACACGTTGGAAAAGACGGGACCTTCTTTGGTACGCAGACTCAAATCTGTGGCTTCGACCGAGAAGCCTGGGCGGTCTTGCGGCCCATCTATTCCGAGCTCGGCCAGCATTCCCGCACCCTACCCACCGAAAGTGTCCGCACTGATCACCTAGGCCATCCCGCGCAGTTTCTTTGCTGAGGAGTGTTTCTTGGTTTAGGGGTGCCGACTAAGCGTCTTTATGCCCACCCGCGCAGGCTCTTTGCTGAGGAATGCTGTGGCAGGAGGGGGCTACCGACTAAACGTATCTAGGCCATCCCGCGCAGTTTCTTTGCTGAGGAATGTTTCATGGTTCAGGGGGTGCCGACTAAGCGTGAGATGTTTTGCCAGCGCAGGAGGCACCCACTGAACCAAGAAACCCCGAACTAGACCCAAGTCGGGAACCACATACGGATGTGCCAGTTCGCGTAGCTCATTTCTTCACCAGTCAGGATCGGGTAGAAGAACCAGCTGAGCGCAATCGCGGCAAAGACGACGGCGCCCACGAGAATCGCGCCTATTTGCCGCCGGTTACCAGGGGCATCTGCTTTGCCAAGGATGGTCCCAAGGCTGAGAACCAGCGCCATGATGATGAACGGTTCGAAGACGATCGCGTAGAAGGCAAATACCGTGCGCTCCTGAAAGAACAGCCACGGCACCCAGCCAGCTGCGAATGCGCACAGCACCGCACCGGCCCGCCAGTCGCGGCGACCAATCCAACGCCAGAGCTGGTGGAACAGGGCGAGAGTTCCACCCCACCAAATAATGGGATTGCCCAGAGCGAGTACCTCCTGCGCACACGAATCGACTCCGCACTTGCCGGGATCTCCGTTGTAGAAGAACGAAGTGGGCCGGGCCAACACCGTCCAGCCCCAGGGGTTGGCTTGGTATGAGTGAGGCGAGGTGAGGTGAGTGTGAAAGTTCCACGCTTCCAGGTGGTAGTGCCACAGTGATCTCAGTGGGGCAGGTATGAACGAGAAGCTGGTGCTCTGTCCGTTTGCCCAGTTGCGATCCCAGCCGCCAGTAGTCGCCAGCCAGCCTGTCCAGGTACCCAGGTAGACCAGTGCGCCCAGGCAGACAATCGAGGCGAAGGCGGGCAGCGCATCGCGAAGCAACATTCCGCGAACGGGCTTGATTACGCCAGCGACCTTGCGCGCGCCGACGTCCCAGAAGACAGTCAGCAGGCCGAATGCCACGACGTAGTACAGGCCGCTCCATTTGACGCCGCATGCCAGACCGAGGCTGATACCTGCCGCAATCCGAAAGGGTCGTATGCCGAAGCCAGGACCAAATGCGCTCCAGCCTTCACGGTGTTTTTCTTCGACAAGATTCGCTAATCGTTTTCGTGTGCGGTCTCGATCGATCAACAAGCAGCCGAAGGCGACCAGGACAAAGAACATCAATCCGGTATCCAGCAGAGCGGTTCGGCTCATCACGATGTTGAGTCCGTCGATCGCCATAAACAACCCGGCGAGCGTTCCCATCAAATTAGAGCGAGTCAGTCGTCGCACAATTCGGGCGGCAATCAGAACACTCAGAATGCCGAGCACGCACATGCCGACGCGCCAGCCAGTTGGTGTGACGCCGAAGAAGTTCTCTCCGGTCGCGATGATCCATTTCCCGAGTGGGGGGTGAACTACGAATGATGCATCGTTCTTGAAGACATCAGTCAGCGACGACGGGTCGCCGTTGCTGGACAGGATTTTTTGATCGGCGCCGTCAACAGCTTGTCGCTCGTAGCCGAACAGGAGAAGGCTCAGCCCGTCTTTTATGTAATAGGTCTCGTCGAAAACGACAGAACCAGGTCGGCCCAGATTCGGTAGCCGCAGTGCAGCAGCGAACAGCATCATCAAGATCGGGCCGAGCCAGCCGAACCAACGACCCGTTGGCATCGGCGGGACCAGGCGCTCGCGCAGCGATACAGGAAGGTTTGTCACCGGCTCTACTTCATGCGCCACGTCATCGACGAACGCAAGATCCGCTGATGCGGCCGAGGGCACGGTCATCGCGCCATCGTAGAGATCCCGATGCGGGTATTTGCCGCCTCGGGTGATGTTGAGCAGATCGAATGCCAAGATGCACAGGTGACTGGGGTCCTTGTGCTTGCAGCGACGCCGTTGGGTGACCCCACTGATGCTTCGGAGAGGCTTCGGGAATTGATCGCAAAAGCTGACGTCATTGCCGCCGAGGAC
>JAHEXM010000139.1:0-3568 GCA_023252115.1 Micrococcales bacterium
CGGCCGACGGCGAATCGCCGGACGCTGCGCCCGAGAGGAGATCAGCATGACGCGTGTTGCAGTAATGGGTAGCGGATCGTTTGGCACTGCTATCGGAATGGTGATGGCAGATGCTGGCGGCGATGTCGGTACCTGGGCACGCGAGCCTGAGGTTGCTGAATCGATCACCAAGCTTCACGAAAACCCGCAGTATCACCCGGGTATTGAACTGCCACCGAGTCTTTGGTCAAGTGGAGATCCGGCGACCGTGCTCAAGGGTGCGCGGATTGTTGTATTCAGTGTTCCGGCGCAAACACTGCGCGAAAACCTTGCTTTGTGGAAGCCGCTGATCGAGCCGGGCGCGATTCTGGTGAGCGTCATGAAGGGCATCGAACTCGGTACCACCAAGCGCATGAGCCAGGTGATCGCAGAAGTTGCCGAAGTTCCTGACAGCGAAGTTGCGGTCATCTCTGGTCCCAACCTTGCGCGCGAAATCGCGCAGCGCCAGCCGGCTGCCACCACGGTTGCTTGTACCAACGCCGACAACGCGCAGGAACTTGCCGCGGCTGCCACCACCGCATACTTCCGCCCGTACTGGACACCGGACATTGTTGGTACTGAACTTGGTGGCGCAGTAAAGAACGTCATTGCGTTGGCGAATGGCATGGCGTATGGATTGGGTTTCGGCGAAAACGCGCAGGCGTCCTTGATTACTCGTGGACTTGCGGAGATGTCGCGACTCGGTGCAGCCCTGGGAGCGAACCCAATGACGTTCTTGGGACTCGCTGGAATTGGCGACTTGATTGCAACATGCACCTCGCCGTTGTCTCGCAACCGAACGTTCGGCGAAAACTTGGGGCGCGGGCTCACCGTCGACGAGACAATCGAACGCACCAAGCAAACGTGCGAAGGCGTCAAGAGTTGCCAAGCAATTCTTGATCTTGGCAATCAAAACAATGTCGAGATGCCCATTACTCAAGAAGTGGTGAATGTGGTTCATCACGGTATGTCGCCACGTGAGCTGCTCGGCAACCTCATGTCACGCGATCTCAAGCCTGAACAGGGCAGCGGGGCAGCCTGATTCGCTGAACTCCAATATGGCGCGAGTCGGCCGGAGCTGAGCCAGGTCGCAGGTAGGGTTTGGCCGTGGGTAGAACATCGCCAGTGCGGGTCGCGTTGATCTTTGGCGGCCAAAGTAGTGAGCACAGCATTTCGTGTCTGTCCGCCGGCAGCATTCTTGCCGCAATAGATCGCGAACGGTATGAAGTAACGGCTGTTGGTATTTGCCGAGATGGTCGCTGGGTCGAGGTGACGAGCGAACCTGAGCACTGGCGGCAGATCGATGGAGTCCTGCCTGGTGTGGTGGATGGGCGGCCAGTTGTTCTGGCAGCGGATCCGACCCGCAGCCCAGCCGATCTAGAAGGACAACTTGACGTCGATGTCGTGTTTCCGGTTTTGCACGGCGCTTACGGCGAAGACGGAACGATTCAGGGGTTGCTTGAGTTGGCAGGTGTTCCTTACGTTGGCTCGGGAGTGCTTGCCTCAGCCGCCGTCATGGACAAGACGGCCACAAAAGCCTTGCTTGCCGAAGGCGGGCTGCCCGTGGGTAACTATGTATCGATACCCGATCGGTCATGGCGGCTCGAACGTGAACGAGTGCTTGCCGCGGTTGGCAAACTGAACTACCCGCTCTTCGTTAAGCCAGCTCGCGCCGGTTCCAGTGTCGGTATTTCAAAAGTGTCGGAACCTGCCGAACTCGAGGCGGGGATTGTTGAAGCGCGAAAGCACGACGTCCGCGTCATTGTTGAAGAATCCGTGGAGCGCGCGCGAGAGATCGAATGCGGCGTATTGCACGTCTCTGGTTCGGACCGACCCAAAGCAAGTGTGTGCGCTGAAATCCTGGTGGGTGCTGAACATACGTTTTACGACTTCGCCGCCAAGTACCTAGACGACACTACCCAGGTAGTGGTCCCTGCGGATTTGCCTCCTGCAGTACTCAAAGAAGTCCAAGAGTCGGCCGTTCGCGCATTTGAAGTCATGGGATGCGAGGGGTTGGCCCGCGTCGATTTCTTCGTCAAGCCCGATGGACAAATCGTTATCAACGAGCTCAACACGATGCCGGGTTTCACCGAGATTTCGATGTTTCCGCGAATGTGGGATGAAAGTGGCATCGGGTATTCGGACCTGATCGATGCAATGCTCAAGCGCGCATTGCAAAAGGATCGCGAACTCTTCTAGGACGTGGCTAGCCCTTCGGTTTTGTTACCACCACTTGCGCGATCACTGTCGAAACGTCTGCAAGCGCTGAGGTCTCCGGTTTGTACTGATCGGGAACGGACATTGCGATATTGACGGCAAGACCGACGGTCGTGAACAAGTAACCGCTTTGGTGCTGTTGCGGAAACCAATCGACGCCATTGACAGTGATGAGTTCAGAGTCCGGTGCCACGCCCGAAGCTTCGTCAACGCCACATTGAAAAGTGATCGATGGGTGGCCCCAAGCGGCGGTCAACTTGGATTCGGGGTCGGTTTTCACCTGAGACTGACCAACTACAACTTTCGGCAGCTTGGGTTGCAGGGTGTCGCACATTTCCTCGACTGCGCTGGTGCTTGGGACCGGTGGGCTGACCGACGTCGGTTCGGAACAAGAGGTCAGAGCAGTCACGGCAACAACGCAGAAGCCGATGCTGACGGTGCGAAAGGTGGACCGACGAGTCAGAGATGAACCACTGGGCATGTCAGTGTCCGGGTGACGCCATCAATCGATTGGATCGGCGAAATGACGTCGCGGCCGAGATCGTCAACGTCCTGCGCTTCAGCTCGAACAATCACGTCGTAGGGACCGGTGACGTCTTCAGCCTGAGTCACACCCGCCAAAGCCGAGACTTCGCGCGCGACCCGGGATGCTGTACCAACGTCCGCCTGGACAAGAATGTAAGCCTGGACCACGGTTGGGCTCCTCAGCTTGAGACAGGGCAGTACGGCCTACGGGGTGTTCGGCCGATCAGTTCGGGCGAAAGCGTAGCTGGAGCATAGGGAGGTAGGCCGGTCGTGGGTCACAACCTTGCCAATTCGAGCGTTGCTGACGTCGGCGAGCACGAGTTGATCGCGCGCATTTCTGCCGTACTCCCGATGACGTCGGCCGTCGAGATAGGTCCGGGAGACGACGCGGCGATAGTTGCAAATGACGGGCCAATCGTGATCTGCACGGATGTCTTGGTGCAGGGGCGCCACTTTCGTCTCGATTGGTCAAGCGCCTCAGATATTGGCACTCGGGCCGCAGCCGCGAACCTCGCTGATATCGCGGCTATGGGTGGCGTTCCGACTGCGTTGGTCGTGGCACTCGTGGTTCCGGGCGCTACGTCGGTTGAGTGGGTTTTGGAATTGGCTCAGGGCCTTGCGGATGAGGCAAGCAAAGCGGGTGCCGCAATCGTCGGTGGCGATATTTCGGCGGGCGACGCGCTCGTCGTCTCGGTTACCGCAGTGGGAAACACCCAGGGACGGGCCGCTGTCGCGCGGTCGG
Organism: Micrococcales bacterium; assembly: GCA_023252115.1. Lineage (GTDB taxonomy): Bacteria > Actinomycetota > Actinomycetes > S36-B12 > UBA10799 > JAHEXM01. The sequence goes on from JAHEXM010000139.1 coordinate 3,503, forward strand.
GCGCGCGACCTGGCGATGTCGTTGCAGTTAGTGGTCGTCTTGGATGGGCAGCTGGCGGACTTGCAG
>JAHEXM010000139.1:3578-4768 GCA_023252115.1 Micrococcales bacterium
TTGGTCACATTGCATCGGCTTCCAACGTGATGATTGACATCGACACGTCGACGATTGAGGTTGATGAGCCCTTGCTTGCCGCAGCTGCGGCAATTGGAACGAACCCGATCGATTGGGTTCTAACCGGTGGTGACGACCACGCGCTGGTGGCGACGTTCCCACCCGATACCGAATTGCCGCAAGGTTTTTCGGCGATCGGCGTGGTGAATGCACGCGACGAGTCGGCTCCCGTGGTTCAGGTCGATGGAAAGCCGTGGCACGGTTCAGCCGGTTTTGAGCATTTCTCATGACAGATGACGTCGCAGCGGGTCAGGTGTTGGCTCCGCCCCGAGTGCTAACCATTGCGGGCTCCGATTCCGGCGGTGGAGCTGGCATTCAAGCTGATTTGAAAACGATGCTTGCTCTTGGTTGTCATGGAATGAGCGCCGTCACTGCAGTCACGGCTCAAAACAGTATCGGCGTTCAGGGCGCATGGGATCTGCCTGTTGAAGCAGTCGCTGCGCAGCTGCACAGTGTGTTGGATGACATCGGTGTGGATGCAATCAAGACCGGAATGCTGTCATCGGCGCAGCTGGTGAATGCGGTGGCCGATGTGCTTGAGGGAATTGATCGAAGCATTCCCGTCGTTGTCGATCCTGTCGCCGTGAGCAAACATGGCGATCCTTTGCTGGCCACCGACGCAGTTGATGCGGTGCGTGATCGGCTGCTTCGAGTTGCCACGGTCGTGACACCCAACGCATTTGAGGTCGCATTGCTAACCGGCATTGCCGTGCACACGGAGAATGATCAGCGGGAAGCTGCGCGCGCCTTGTTTGAGTTTGGTCCACGGTGGGTACTGGTCAAAGGCGGGCACGTGAACGTCGAAGGCGACGCGGTCGATTTGCTCACCGACGGATCAGTGGAACACCTTTTGCGCGGTCCCCGCTTTGACAACCGCCATACCCACGGAACAGGTTGCACTTTGGCAAGTGCGCTTGCCTGCTACCTCGCACGCGGCCTCGATATGCGAACCGCTGCGGCTCAGGCAAAGGCGTATGTCAGCGGTGCGATTGCGCATGGATTTGGACTCGGCGAGGGGATTGGACCGGTCGACCACGGTTGGCAGATGAGATCTCTGTCCGTGGAGTAGTTGCGTTGGGCCACCCGATTGCGTCGAATTGCGCTGCTGCGATGCCGGTCGTACGTTTGAT
>JAHEXM010000139.1:4778-5724 GCA_023252115.1 Micrococcales bacterium
AAAAGCTGTGTTTGCTCGGGTTGTCGCTGTCGGCGTGATTGTTGCAAGTGCAGGGTTTGTCGCGGTTGTTCCGGTCGGTGCAGCCAGCGCAGCGCCGAAGCATGTGGTCAGAATTCCCGCCCCCAAAGCAATGGGGTTGTCCGGCACCTGGACCGGAGCGCATGACACCACGTGCAGCTTTGTGGGCAACGCAGATGAGTTTGTTTCCGTTACGCCGTGTGTTTCTGCGTCCTGGTCGAACGATGATGCTCGGCAGCAATACGGGAGATCGTGGTCGGTTATGGCAGTTAGTGTTGCAACGCTGGCTCAACGCAATCGGATAATTGCCGTAATGAGTGGCAGTAATAGTTCGTTCTCGACTATTTCATCGTCTACTTCAAAATCACGAGGCGTCACCACCATAAAACAAAACGGGGTGACCTCGCCTGAGCCGTGCGGTGGTGGGTTCGACTGCGACTCTCGTCGGGTAATCAGCATCTACCGCACGCGGGTTGCTGTTGCGCAATACGCCTTTGGTGACTATTCGCCTCAGCCGCGTAAACCATCGACAGCTGCGATGGCGCTACTAACCCGACGATTGGTGCAGCCGTCAGCCGGAACGATCCCGGTCGGCACGCTTACCGAGGCTGCTGGGGTCTAGCCAGCGTTGCGAACGACTTTGCCGGCCTTGAGGCACGAAGCGCAGACGTTAAGGCGCTTAGGCGATCCAGCAACGATGGCGCGAACGCGTTGAATGTTCGGGTTCCATCGGCGGTTCGTCTTGCGGTGTGAGTGCGAGACGTTGTGGCCGAAGCTCGGGCCCTTGCCACACACGTCACAGTTGGCAGCCACGGGTTACTCCTTGAAAGTCTTGAATCTGATTATCGGGGAACACCTGCGAGAACGGTTACGTTCTGAGTTGTTCTTAGTGCTCACAGCGCCCATTCAGAGTACCCGACCGACCCTT
>JAHEXM010000140.1 GCA_023252115.1 Micrococcales bacterium
GTCTCGGAGCGGCCAATCGTGGCCCTCATTCCGGAACTCGATGACTACCTAAGACCAACTGAAGCAGCGGAACGGTTTGCGCGCATACCCCAACTGCAACTGGTTCCGGTCGAGGGCGCTAAACATTTGTGGGTGGGGGAGCCGAACGTGCGAATTGTGCTTAGTGAGATCGTTCGAGCAGCAAACCCAGCGGCTTTGGATTCAACAACCGGGCTGCTACCAACTGACTGGTCAGGGTCAATGGAGAAGTGGAGCGATCTGTGAGTTTCAGCCTTGAAGGACGTCGCGCATTAGTGACTGGTGCCTCGCGTGGAATCGGTCGTGGCATTGCTTTGGCGTTTGCCGAAGCGGGTGCTGATGTAGCGATCAGTGCGCGTGACGAAAAGAAACTCAATGATGTCGCGCAAGAGATTTCTGCGCTGGGTCGCAAGGCGGTCGTGGTGGCTGCGGACGTATTCGATCGAGATGCCGTCCAGGCTTCGGTGGCATCGGCGGCTGAGGTTCTTGGTGGCCTAGACATTGTGGTCAACAACGCAGGCGGCAACTCGTTCTCTGTTCCGCTTGCCGACATGCGCATTTCGGGATGGACAAAGACATTCGAACTTAACGTTGAATCAGTGGTACACGTCGCCCAAGCTGCAGCACCCCACCTGATGGCATCGGGAAAAGCGTCGATGATCAACTTATCCAGTGTCGCATCTGTCGGTGGTGCACCTTTCATGTCGCACTACGGCGCAGCAAAAGCTGCAATCTCTTCGCTCACGAAATCGCTGGCGATTGAGTGGGCCAGTGCGGGGGTGCGAGTTAACACGCTGCTACCTGGATGGATTGAAACTGATCTGACCGAATTCCTTCGCGTCGATGACGACACCGAAAAAATGGCGTTGGCTCGAGTACCGATGCAGCGTTGGGGCAGGGTTCACGAAATCGCCGAGCCGGCGGTGTTTTTGGCCTCGGATGCTTCCGCATTCATGACTGGGCAGGAACTTGTGATCGATGGCGGCCTCACGGTTATGCCATAACCGAGACCTTTGCTAACGCTGCGAGGATTCACGGACCACAAGTTTGTGCGGGACCGTGTGTTGAATTCGCCGTTTTGATGCCATGACAGCTTCAAGAGTCTCTGCCGCGATCTTGCCCAACAATGCTGGTTGAAACGACAGATTACTGACCGGTGGATCCAGTTCGGCCTCGACCAAACCTTCTGCTTGGGCAACCACCAGGATGTCTTGTGGGATGCGCTTTCCGGCGGCGCGGATGCCATCAAGTGCCGCTGGCGAATGACCCGTAAGAAGGTAGACGCCGTCGATGCCTGCACGAGCCGCGTCCTCTGTTGCTTGTCTCGTGGCTTGTGCGTCCGCGGAGCATTCGAACACGGTGGCAGTGACGTCTTTCTTGTTGCACCAATCTTCGAACGCTAACCGCGCAGTCATGATGTAGTGCGCTTTGCTCTTCATGAGCACAAGTGCCGGACGTTTGCAGCCATTCTTGGCCAGGTGGTTAAGGACGTCGCGCGTGGCTTGGTCATGATTGATTGAGTTTGTACCGCGCACTCGTGGGTCATCAATGGGAGCCGAACTGATGATCGGCACGCCCCATGCGAGGCCATGCTTCATCAGTTCACGATCTGCGACTTCATCTGAACTGAATGCGGCTTCGATCGGAAGGGAGCTCAATAGATCAGCGTGTTCAGATGAAACGACGACTAACCCGAAACCAATATCTGACACATGCTGTGCGAGTGACTCGAGCAGTTTCGACCAGAACAGATTCGGTGAATCCGTGCCGAATTGACCCTCAACCGTTGGAAGTACGAAGCCCGCGAGTCGTTTCCGTCCGGCTCGCAATGTTCGCGCGGTTGGATTGGCTCGATACCCGAGTTTGGTGGCTGCCTTTTGGACACGTAGGCGAGTTGGCTCCGAAATTCGACCCTTGTTGCTGAGTGCATTTGACGCGGTAGCAATCGATACGCCTGCTGATTCAGCGACTTCGACTAGCTTCACTGGCTCCTTGGTGGCCATGAAGTTGATCCTGACAGGCGCGAAATCCCCACGCGCGTCGATGGTTAAACGACTAAGCCATTCGGATGGGAACGCACTATCTGTTGAGAGCGATCGGTTTCGTTGCGACTCCGGCGATGTGCGATTTGCTTGGTCACAATGCACTGAGTAGCGTTTTGAAACCGCTCGTAATACCTGCTGGAGGCGCACATGTTGGTAATGCCCGACCCAGCGAACGCTCCGGCGATTGTGGGAACCATCAAAGGTGGGATCACGCTCACTCACCCAATAACCGCGACACAGCTATCAACGATGAATGCCGTGGCACACCAGATTCTCAAGCTCGATATCGATGTGGAAGAAGTCGATCCGCTGACGCCGGCACAGGCAGCCGAGGCAATCAAGGATCCCGCCATTCGAAGTCAAACGGTGCAGGCGATGATCGCGTTGGAAATGCTTGCCCCGACCACCCAACGCACTGCAGAAGAAGCTAGTGGTAACAAGCATCGCTTCCAGGACGGGACACTGCCTCACATCGAGGAATACGTACGCGCGCTTGACGTCAAACTTCCAGAGATGAAGACGCTCAACGCGATCGCCAGCGACCACGAGGAAATGATCTATCTGGACATTTTCTTCCGCACTCCAGTGCGTACCGGGCTTGTCGACAGCATCAAGGATTCAGGATTACGGAACACCATCAAAGCAATAGGTGCTGCGCGCGGGCACGGGTCCAGCCCTGCAGTCGCCGACAAATTCAAACGCCTAGAGGACCTGCCCGAGGGAACATGGGGCTACCAACTTGCCCACATGTACCAGGCGAACGGCTGGCTGTTTCCAGGTGAAACAGGGGGCCCACCGGAAACGCTTTCGATACACGACTGGGTGCACGTGTTGAGTGGCTATCCGCCAAGCCCGGTCGGCGAACTTCAGGTCAATTCGTTCATTCACGCTTGTTCCGAGGATCCACTGAGCTTCGGCTACATGATCTTGGCGTTGGCTGCCTACGGTTTGGGTGGATTCAATCCGGGTGGGCAGAAATGGACCACCAAGGGTGACGCATATGTTCGCGATGACGTGGGTCAGCTGTTTGCCGAAGCAGTAATGCGAAGCAAGACAGTGGGCGTCGATCTATTTGCGGTGGACCATTGGGGTCAAGCAAACAAAACTGTCGAAGAAATGCGCGAGAAGTACAGCATTCCAGCAAAGACCGTTGACATCGGAGACCCCGACCCGGGTTTGCCTAGTTACCAGCCGTAGTTCCGCCGCATGGAAGTCAATTCACTAGGAAGGTAAGCATGGGCTGCTCGGCAAAACACCTTGTTATTACTGGCACGTCATCTGGAATCGGCAAGGCGACCATGGAAGCAGCCCTGGCTGCCGATTACCACGTGTTTGCCGGCGACCGATCAATCAAGGCGAACGAAGACGCTGACGCCGGCGGGTTGCTGACAAAAATCCACCTCGATGTCACCAATGCGGACGACATCGCCGCGGCTGTCTCAACGATCTCGACACATGTTGGTGAGGCGGGTCTTGACGGTCTAGCGAACATCGCAGGAATCGGAATCCCGGGACCGATCGAAACGCTTCCGATGGAGTCGCTGCACGCATCGTTTGACGTTGATGTGTTTGGTCAGATTGCGCTCACCCAGCCCTTGATCCCACTCCTTCGCAAAGCGGTGGGACGGATTGTGTTTATTGGATCAGTAGGTGATCGCGTGACGCTGCCGTTCATGGGAGCACTCACGTCGGCTAAGTCTGCAATTGCGTCCTTGAACGACACTTTGAGATTGGAGTTGGCACCATGGGGGATTGACGTCGTCCTCGTCGAGCCCGGGATTATCTCTACTGGTGCAGACGATAAGTCCAAGGTCATGATCGACAAGACGTTGGCCGATTTCACGCCCGATCAGAAGGACCTGTACGGCGAGGCGTTCAAGCGATTCACCGATTCGGGTTACCAGAAACAGACTTCCGGCAGTTCGCCTGAAGGGGTAGCAGAAGTCATCATGGAAGCATTGACTGTTCGCGAACCGAGGGCCCACTACCTCACGGGCCGCAAAGCCCATCGACTTGCTTTTATCGGCGCACTTCCGGCCAAAGTCCAGGACGAATTGAAGAGGAAGGCCTTCGGTCTGCGGGGCCGCGGCTCCGCAAAGGATTAGGGCACCGTACGAACGACTCCCTAGCTACACGTTGCGGAAGCGGTTGATTTGGGTTTCGAATTTCGCCCGCTTCTCGGTGTCGCGCACGCCAAGTCCCTCTTCGGGCGCGAGACACAGAACGCCGACCTTCCCTTGGTGGCGATTTTGGTGGACTTCCAATGCCGCATCGCCAGTTTCCTCCAGCGAGAAAGTCTTCGACAGCGTCGGATGAATCATGCCCTTGTCGACGAGGCGGTTAGCTTCGTATGACTCGCGGTAGTTCGCAAAGTGCGATCCCTGGATTTTCTTCAGGTTCATCCAGAGGTAGCGGTTGTCGTATTCGTGCATGTATCCACTAGTGGAGGCACAGGTAACAATCGTTCCGCCCTTGCGCGCGACGAATACGGAAGCACCGAACGTTTCGCGGCCTGGGTGTTCATAAACGATGTCAATATCTTCGCCCTGGGTGAGCTCGCGAATCTTCTTACCGAACCGCAGCCACTCTTTGGGGTCTTGAGTGTTCTCGTCTTTCCAGAATTTGTAGTCCTCGGCTGCGCGGTCAATGATGAGTTCAGCGCCCATCTTGCGACAGATCTCGGCCTTCTCGGGACTCGACACAATGCATATTGGTGTGGCGCCACCGTTGAGCGCGTATTGCGTTGCGTACGAGCCAAGTCCTCCAGATGCGCCCCAGATGAGGACGTTGTCACCTTGCTTCATTCCAGCACCGTTTTTGGAGACAAGCTGGCGATATGCGGTGGAGTTCACCAGCCCGGGGCAAGCGGCTTCCTCCCACGTCAAGTGCTTCGGCTTGTCCATCAGTTGGTTCGACTTCACCAGTGCAAGTTCGGCAAGCCCACCGAAGTTAGTTTCGAACCCCCAGATTCGTTGCTCTGGATCAAGCATCGTGTCGTTGTGGCCGAACGGACTCTCTAACTCGACTGACAGGCAGTGCGCAACAACTTCGTCGCCTGGTTTCCAGGCCGTCACGCCAGGACCGGTTCGAAGCACGACGCCAGACAGATCTGAACCCACAACGTGATACGGAAGGTCGTGACGCTTGGTCAACGGCGAGAGCTTGCCGTAACGCTCCAAGAAACTGAACGTCGACAGTGGCTCAAAGATCGAGGTCCACACAGTGTTGTAGTTAATGGCGCTTGCCATAACGGCGACGATTGCCTCGCCCGGACCAAGCTCAGGAACTGCCACTTCATCGAAGTGCAGCGACTTGCGCGGATCTTTGTCGCGCGAGGACATGCCGGCAAACATGTCTTCTTCGTCTTTGTGAATGGTTATCGCTTGGTAGCTCTCGGGAACTTCAAGCGCTGCAAAGTCACCCTTTGAAGTGTCTCCTGCGAGAATTGCGTCACGGATCTGCTGCACTGAATATCTCCTAGAGAGCCTGGCATTCGGTGGTTTTCGGCAATTTTAGATGACGGATTTGCCAGCGAGCATCCAGAGTCCGCCGACGATCACCGCCAGGATCGCAATCGTGACTGCGAGCCAGACAAATTTCTTCACCAGGCCAAAAACAAAGAGCCCCGCTAACAGGCAGACC
>JAHEXM010000141.1 GCA_023252115.1 Micrococcales bacterium
GACCGAGACACACGAAATGCCGCGAACCCATGTCCGTCGTGCATCTCGGCTCATGAAGCCCTCGCACCTCGTACTGCACCCGAGTGACACGCTTGTGTCACTCTTTTTCTTGTTGCTTTCGATAGTGACCCGGCGAAAGCCGTTCGACATAGGTGCAATCGGGCTAATTACCCGAGGTTTACTGCGAAATTACGAGGAAACGCTCAACAATCACGATCAGCCAGACCAGGCAGCTCACGGCGCTGACCCCAATCACCATCCAGCGCTGCCTAACGCTCCCAAACGAGAACTCGACTGCAACGGTCGATAGGAAACACAACGCAAGCGTCAGCGCGGTCCAGAAGATGCCGAACCAACCAAAAACAATAAAGCTCATGAACTGGCACCTCCAGCCGAGTCCGCGGCACTATTTCGCTGGCGACGCATGACTCGACCCATTACATGGTGTTCCCTATTCCATGCCGAGATCTCTCGTCGCGCGACCCACACCGCCACAATCCACACCAACACTGACTGCAAAAGCAGTGTGCGCATTGACGAAAAGCCGCGCGTGTACAGCACTACCTCACTGCACAGGATCAAACATGAAACACCTACCGCGATGGTGACCGCGAAACCGAGTGGAACCGACCGGATGCGCAGTGCAAGTACGACAACCAGACCGAAACCGGTCAGACTAAATACCCCAACAATTGGCAAGCGAAGCCAAGACGGCGCATCGACCCACACCAACACGATCGACACGATGCTCCACGCAACCAGAGCTGCTGCACATTGCGGACGCGACCATGGCTTCATCGGACACGCTCCCATCCGCTTGAAATTCGAAATGAAGATGGCGCAACGGCAACGCCTGGTCCTGGTGTCGTGGGAGTCGGCGCCGGTGGAGGCTGGTTGAGTCTCAAAATTTCGCCAGCTGAATTCTGGTAGACGAGGGTGAATTTCTTTGTGGCCAACAGCGCAGCGCTGACTTGTGCGCCAAGGTCAGGCGACGTTCCCAGATTCTCTACGCCGTAACGAACCGCTGGTTGACTGATGACGACATACGTACCTTGTGAGTTTGGTGGAATCTGCGCCACCATCGCCTGCACATTGGGGTACGGCCAGTGATCGAACAGCGTGCCAGCGTAGTTATACAAAGTGAGACTTTGGTACCGGTCCGGTCCATCGGGGCCGAGCGTGACGATGGTCGCACCAGGCGGCGCCATTTGATACAGCGCTTGGCGTAACTGCAAGTCAGCTGTCGTTATGTGTTCAAAGTCTTCGTTGCCCCATATCGCGACTAAGAAAACAGGGAAGGCCATGAATGCAACAAGAATCGTCACGATGACAACTCGCCATCGCGGAACTCGTGGGAGTGGCAAAATCAGCGCGCTGATAAGAAGTGCCGAACCGGGTAGCGAAAACAGAAAGACCCGTAGCAGGCCCTCGCCGCCGTAGGAACCGCCAGCAATCAGCATTACCGGCATACCAGCGACCACCAGCAACGGCACGCTGACGCGTTTTCCACTCCACCACAAGCGGATAGCACCGAGTCCGGCCAAACCCCAGACAAATAGCGCGAACCCGATTCGATAGTTCAAGACCTCGAGATGCGCGGCAGAGCCCTCGATGCGCGCGCCCACGCCGCTGTCGACTGAACTTCCGATTTTGCCGAAACCGCCAAATATGTCTTGCAAATGATTTGACCAATATGCGGTGGCACCGAAGTTGATCCAACTCAGCGTCGCAACACCGATCAGGACGAAGATTGGCCACGGCCGAAGTCGCCCAAGCACAGCCAGTGCGGCAAGGATTGCCACGGTCATGATCGGCGTAAGTTGGTGCGAGGACATGATCGCGAATGAGATGAACACAATCACGACGAGCAAACCGAGTCGCATTCGAGGCGTTGTCGGAGCCTGCGCGGGTTCTTGATCTCGGCGCCCCGCATAGATCATTGATCCGAGCCAGCGCAGACCCCGGGGCATTCGCGATCCAAGGCCCTGCAGCCATTCAGAAATCCGACCAGGTTCGCGACTGCGGAAATACGTCAGCGCGATCGCAACAATCGTCAGATACAAGATGAAAGTTACTGTCTGCGGCGAAAAATAATCCTGACCGACCCAGTCGCCCAACATGAAGACCATGACGCCGATCCACGGCGCGCGCCAACCCGGCAGAATGGCACGACCGATCGCGAGCAGCGGGGGGATGTAGCACAGCACGAAAACGACGGGCGCAAATCGCAACCACACCGTCGGACTCGAGAATCCGCTGAGCTCAGTGAGTACGCCAGCGCCAGAGAAAAAGCCTGGCCAAGAAAAGCGTGCGTCGAAGTACGGCGAGGTGTGACCAAGTTGCATTAATGATTGAGCGAACCCTGCATGCAACCAGGCAGTCCCGAATCGAGCCTGTGACTCAAGCAACCCGGCCGATCCATGAACCAACACGACAAGCGAAATCACACCAACGGTCATGATCGCTGTTGGTTGCGACTTCCAACGAAGTGCACACACCAAAACTGCGATCACGACGCCGACAGCAATGAAGTACAAGACTGGCAGCGCTTCGATCAATCCGTATGGGCCGATCGCATCTTCATTTGAATTGACTAGCGCGAGTACGCCGACCACGAGCGCCAACACGATTGCGCCCAGACAGGCCCAAGAAACACGGCGTTGATTGTCCGAGACGTTGGTCGCGGTCGCCGTTGGGAGCGTGGTTGCCTCTGTCATCGCCCACCGCAGCTCTGCGCAGACGTGCACACGTGCGAGCTGGCCGATACGGTCATGGTGCAGATAATGGCAGCCAACCGGCCACAAAGCGTGCTCCGTCGACTTTGGAGGGTCATGAACAACACGTCCATGACCAGTGTGTGGTTTGGTCCGGTCGAACGTGCAACGTTTGGTTGGCTGCACCTTCCAACCGACGGTCAGGCTCGCGGAGCCGTCATTTTGTGCCAATCGTTGGGCACCGAGCAGCTAGTTGCGCATTTGACGATGCGTCATCTTGCGGCTCAGCTGACTGCGCGTGGCATCGCAGTCTTTCGATTCGACTACCCAGGAACGGGTGATTCTGCCGGAGACCTTGAGCAACCGGACTTGGTGAATCGCTGGCTGACCAGCATCTACGATGCCGTCGAATTCGTGCGCAGTTGCGGGATCGAGAGCATCGGACTAATGGGCATAAAGATGGGCGGCGTCCTGGCTTCCAATGCAGCGACGGCGTGTGGGCCGCTTTCCGGACTCGCGTTGTGGGATCCGTATCCCACGGGCCGGTCATTTTTGCGGCGGCAACACTCCTTGTATCTGGTGAGTAGTCACGCCGGGTACTTAGTCTTCGATGCCGAAGCAGAAGCTGACGCAGCAGAAGAAACAGCCAACGCCATTGATGACGCTGACCGTCATGGCGTTCCGACGGCAGGCTTTCTCTACCCATCCCAGGTGGCCGACGACCTGGGTGCATTGCAGTTACTCGATCACGATGGTGAAAAGCCCCCGTTGCTGCTGATTGTTGAATCTGATGTCAAACAGCGCAAGAACGTCACGCGGTTGATGAACAACGAAGCGGTCTCGGTCGTCGAAACGTCAGACAGCGAAGATCTCTTCGGAGTCAACGACCTTGAAACACAAGTGCCGACGGCTTCGCTGCTCGCGGTCGCTGACTGGTTTGCCAGTGTGCTGCCAATCGAATCGGGTGCCGTTGCAATCCCTAAACTTCGCACCGAGGGCATTGTCGATGAAATTGCCGGCTCGCCGATCGTCGAAAAGGTCGTTGAGCTCGGGCACGCTCACCTGGTAGGTCTCACCACCGAACACAACGGTCACGAAGGAGCACTGATAGTCCTCGCGAATACGGCAACCACCTACCACGTCGGTCAGTCACGGTTGTGGGTTGATGTCGCACGCAGTCTTGCTGCCAATAACCTCACCGCATTACGCATTGACAATTTCGACATTGGCGATAGCCCCAAGGCGCTTGGCAATCCTGCCCCGCTTTATTACAGCGGCCAGGGAGTGCCTGATTTGGTTTCGGCGATTGACGAGGTAACCAGGGACTCTCCGGATCGCAAAGTCGCAATCGCTGGATTGTGTTCTGGTTCCTGGCTGGCGATGGAAGTAGCGATTGAGCGTCGGGTGAGCAGCGTCTTTCTGATCAATCCGGTTATCTGGAAACGCCGGTTGCGTCCGACCGGTCCGCATAAGAAAGGTCAAATGCCGTTTTGGCATCGCGCAATCTCACGACTCGATGACTTCAAAGCGACAGCACCGCTGGCGGACTTTCTGATGAAGATGATGGCGGCTTTGCACATAGTTCGGGGACCTACCACCGTGCTCAAGCAACTTGTCGAGAACGGAACGAAAGTACACATCCTGCTCGGTGTCGATGAACGCGCGGCGTTTGAGCGAACGCTGACGCAGTCGGATCGAAAATGGCTCGACAATGCGCCTGGGGTCGACGTGATGACGGTTGATGCACACGATCATGCACTTGTCACGACATTTGAACGCCGGCGAGCCCACCAGTTGCTGGTTGATGGACTCGTTGCTGATTTGAAATAGAGCCATTGCTGACCGCAGATAAATGAAGCGAAAAGTGAAGTGAAAAGTGAAGTGAAAAGTGAAGTGTGTGCCACACCACACTGCGCAGATCAACAACTACTCTGCGCCAGATCGTAAACACGTGTAGTGAGAATTTCCCTTGTGCCAGTGGCACTTTCGCGTTTGCTACTAGTACTAACGGTTGAGTGCTGAGTGGACGTCTTCTCTACAAGAGCAATTCCGGTTACCCTTCGTCAAGTACCTACGCAGGGCGGCACCGCCGGGGGGCAAAGTCGCACGTTTAGTCACGCGTGGGGGATTGTTCGGGGGGATCGTAGATGTCTTCTGGTTCGCTATTTGTGCGTCGTCCAACCAATGTTGTTGCGCCGATTCGTCGACGTCCGACGACTGATCCGAAGCTGAGCATTGTCATTCCGGCGATGAACGAAGCTCGTAACCTCGAAATAGTCCTTCCGGAACTTCCAAAAGTTCACGAGGTCATTCTGGTCGATGGTCATTCAGTCGACGACACGATTGCCACGGCGCAGCGCCTGCTTCCCAATATTCGCGTTGTGCAACAAACACGCAAAGGCAAAGGAAATGCGCTGGCGTGTGGTTTTGAAGCTGTGACAGGTGACATCGTCGTCATGTTTGATGCTGATGGCTCGGCTGACCCAGCAGAGATTCCGGCGTTTGTCGACGCGTTATTGGCGGGTGCGGACTTTGCCAAAGGCAGCCGTTTCATGCCGGGGGGATCAAGTTACGACATCACTGCGATCCGGAAGATCGGAAACTTTGGTCTCAACGGATTGGCCAATGCGCTTTTCGGAACTGACTTTTCCGATCTGTGCTACGGATACAACGCCTTCTGGTCCGATGTCATCCCAGTCCTTGCGCTGCCCGACGTAGATCTGAAGGTTCCACACAACGCGATGACCTGGGGCGACGGCTTCGAGATTGAAACGCTGCTCAATTGCCGTGTGGCGAGCGCGGACTTGAAGATTACCGAAGTTGCCAGCGTCGAAAAACTCCGAGTTTTTGGCGAAA
>JAHEXM010000142.1 GCA_023252115.1 Micrococcales bacterium
TCGTGAACAGAATCTTCTTTCGCAGGTCAGGCGTACGAAACGCCGATGCGAAGCCGCGTAGCACGGTTCGGTCAGACCTCGATTGCTGAGCCGCCAGCAGCGGTCAGCTTGGCCTTGGCAGTATCAGAGAACGCGTTGACGCTCACTTGAAGTGCCACTGACACATCGCCTGTTCCAAGGATCTTGACTGGCTTGCCCTTGCGAACAGCCCCGTTATTCACCAAGTCTTCGATCGATACCGCGCCGCCCTTGGGGAACAACTTCTGAAGTTGGGTCAAGTTCACGACCTGGAACGCAACTTTGTTGTTGTTCGTGAAGCCCTTGAGCTTGGGAAGCCGCATGTGTAGCGGCATCTGTCCACCCTCAAAGCCTGCGCGAACTGTGTTGCGGGCCTTGGTTCCCTTGGTACCGCGACCGGCAGTCTTGCCTCGGGTGCCACCTTCACCACGACCAACTCGGGTCTTGGCAGTCTTGGCTCCTGGCGCTGGGCGCAAATGATGAACCTTGAGCGTCATGATCCTTTGACCTCCTCGAACGTGATCAGGTGCGTAACGGTGCGAAGCATTCCGCGGACTTCGGGACGATCCTCGCGGATAGCCGTGTCGCCCACGCGACGAAGTCCGAGGGTACGCAACGTAGCGCGTTGTGACTCGGTACCGCCGATGCCGGAGCGAATTTGGACAACCTTGATCTGTTGGTCAGCCATTACGACCCCAACCCTGCTGCCTGAGCGCGCAATAGCGCCGCCGGGGCGACATCTTCCAACGGCAATCCACGGCGGGCTGCAACTTGCTCTGGACGCTCGAGACCTTTGAGTGCGGCAACGGTTGCATGGACGATATTGATCGCGTTGTCCGAACCGAGGGACTTGCTGAGTACATCGTGAATTCCGGCGCATTCAAGCACCGCGCGGACTGGTCCCCCAGCGATAACACCAGTACCAGGTGAAGCCGGACGCAGCAATACAACGCCAGCGGCGGCCTCTCCCGTGATTGGGTGCGGGATCGTGCCCTGGATGCGCGGCACAGCAAACATGCTCTTCTTGGCTTCTTCGACGCCCTTGGCGATTGCTGCCGGAACTTCCTTCGCCTTGCCGTATCCGACGCCAACCTTGCCGTCGCCATCTCCCACCACGACAAGCGCGGTGAAGCTGAAGCGGCGACCACCCTTGACGACCTTTGCGACGCGGTTAATCGCCACAACTCGCTCAAGGAAGTTGCTTTTTTCAGCGCCGCCCCGACCTGAGGGGCGCTCTCGGCGCTGTGCTGCCATGTGTCCTTCTTCCTTCTTCTTTGTCGTAAGTCTGTGTTCGGGGCTAGCTAAAAGGTCAATCCGCTTTCGCGAGCTGCGTCGGCAACTGCTGCAACACGACCGTGGTAACGGTATCCGCCACGATCAAAGACAACAGCTTCGACTCCGGCGCCCTTCGCACGCGTGGCCACGAGTTCGCCAACCTTGCGCGCCTGCGCGGTCTTGTCGCCGCTGCCTCGAACATCGGATTCCATCGTGGACGCCGCAGCTATGGTCTTGCCGGCGGTGTCATCGATGATCTGGGCCTCGACGTGCTTGGCTGAACGAAACACCACCAAACGCGGTCGAACTGAAGAACCCGACACGTGCTTGCGCACGCGTGCGTGGCGGCGTGTGCGGCCAGTTGCCCGCTTGTTGCCTGAGCCAATTTTGGCACTGATGGACATGGCTACTTGCCTGCCTTTCCGGCCTTGCGGCGAATTACTTCGCCTTCGTAGCGAACACCCTTGCCCTTGTACGGGTCTGGCTTGCGGAGCTTGCGAATGTTGGCCGCAACCTCGCCGACCTTTTGCTTGTCGATGCCTTCGACGTGGAACTTGGTGGGAGTCTCAACTGCAAACTTGATTCCTTCGGGAGCATCAACCTGAATCGGGTGACTGAACCCGAGTTGAAGTTCCAAGCCAGCTCCCTTGGCGGCAACGCGATAACCAGTACCCGAAACCTCAAGGGTCTTCTTGAAACCATCCGTTACGCCGATGACCATGTTGGCCACGAGTGTGCGAGATAACCCGTGCAATGCCTTGCTGCGGCGCTCATCATTGGGGCGCTCGACAACCAGGTCGCTGTCGTCACCAGTTTTGATGGTGATTGGCTCGGCGAGCGTCAAGGTCAGATTACCTTTGGGACCCGACACGGTGACGTCACTGCCAGCCAGATCAACTTTGACGCCGGTCGGAACTTTGATCGGCATACGTCCAATACGTGACATGTCAGATCACCACACGTAGGCGAGGACTTCCCCACCTACGCCCTTCTTTGCCGCTTGCTGGCTTGTCAGTAACCCTGACGAAGTCGAGATGATGGCGATGCCAAGTCCACCAAGAACCTTTGGCATTGCAGTGCTTTTTGCGTACACGCGAAGTCCTGGTTTGCTCACCCGACGAAGTCCGGCGATCGAACGCTCGCGGTTAGGTCCGTACTTGAGCTCGACGATGAGCGTGCGTCCAACGACGGCTTCCTCAACGCGCGAACCAGCTATGTACCCCTGCTGCTTAAGGATGTTTGCAACACCCTCTTTGAGCTTGGAGTAAGGCATGGCCACTTCGTCGTGGTGTGCCGAACTTCCGTTGCGCAGACGAGTCAGCATGTCTGCAATCGGGTCGGTCATTGTCATTGCGAGCTATCCATTCTCGTTGTGGTTTCCTTTCGGACCTTCAACGCGGTTGACGTTGGTATTACCAGGAGGACTTAGTGACGCCGGGCAGTTCGCCGCGGTGAGCCATTTCGCGCAAGCAGATGCGGCAGAGGCCGAACTTGCGATACACCGCGTGCGGACGTCCGCATCGGGTACAACGAGTGTAGGCGCGCACCGCAAATTTCGGCTTGCGGTTTGCCTTCTGCTTAAGAGCGGTCTTCGCCATCAGTTCTCCTTGAACGGGAAGCCGAGCGCCGTAAGGAGCGCGCGACCTTCCACGTTGTTCTTGGCGGTGGTCACCACAGTCACGTCCATTCCTCGAACGCGATCAATGGTGTCTTGGTTGATCTCGGGGAACATGGCCTGCTCGACCAACCCGAACGTGTAATTGCCGTTTCCGTCAAACTGACGCGGCGAGAGGCCACGAAAGTCACGAATACGTGGGAGTGCGACTGAAAGCGTGCGGTCGAGGAACTCCCACATGCGGTCGCCACGAAGTGTGCTGTGCGCGCCGATCGGCTGGCCTTCACGCAGTTTGAACTGTGCGATCGACTTGCGAGCCTTGGTCACGGTCGGCTTCTGCCCAGTGATGGTTGCCAAGTCACGAATGGCACCGTCAATCAGCTTAGAGTCACGCGCGGCTTCGCCAACACCCATATTCACGACGATCTTGACTAGGCTTGGCACCTCCATCGGGTTACTCAAGCCGAGTTCCGTCTGAAGCTGGCCACGAAGTTCGTCGTTGTAGCGCTGCTTGAGGCGCGGCATCGTTGCCGTATCAGTACTCATCAGATGTCCTTGCCGTTTCGTACCGCAACGCGCACTCCGCGAGTTCCGGTGTAGGTACTGCCGTCTGCGCGACGCTTGTCAGAGTCTTCGCGGCGCTTGCCAACACGAGACGCCTTGCCGTCGCTGTCCAAGACCATGACGTTCGAGACGTGAATGGATGCTTCTTGAACGATGATTCCGCCGGTCTTGTTGCCCGCGTTGCCCTGACCTTGTTTCGTGTGCCGCTTGACGCGGTTGACGCCCTCAACAATGACGCGGCGTGCCTCAGGAAGGGTCTTGATGACCTTCCCCTTGGTGCCTTTGTCCTTGCCCGAGATCACCAAGACCGTGTCGCCCTTGCGAACGTGAAGCTTGATCGAGAGGTCACGTGCTGTTGCTTTCTTCGCCATCACACAACCTCCGGCGCTAGCGAAATAATCTTCATGAACTTCTTTTCGCGAAGTTCGCGACCCACAGGTCCGAAGATGCGGGTTCCGCGTGGCTCGCCGTCTGCCTTGAGCACGACCGCCGCGTTTTCGTCGAAGCGAATGTACGAGCCATCAACTCGGCGGCGCTCTTTCTTTGTGCGCACGATGACAGCCTTAACGACCTCGCCCTTTTTAACGTTTCCGCCAGGAATTGCATCCTTAACGGTTGCAACAATGACGTCGCCGATTCCGGCGTACCTGCGACCTGACCCACCGAGAACACGGATGCACAAGAGTTCCTTGGCACCCGTGTTGTCGGCAACGCGAAGTCGCGACTCCTGCTGAATCATTTCGCTTTCTCCAAGATTTCCACGACGCGCCAACGCTTGGTTGCCGACAGCGGACGTGTTTCCATCAGCAGCACGCGGTCGCCCTTGCCACAGTCGTTCTTTTCGTCATGTGCTTTCAAACGGCTCGTACGGCGAACCACCTTGCCGTACAAGGCGTGCTTGAAACGGTCTTCGACCGCAACCACGACGGTCTTATCCATCTTGTCGCTGACGACCAGGCCCTCACGGACCTTGCGGAAGCCGCGATCAAGTTCCGTCTTCTTCGCTTGCGCTGACTCGCTCACGCTGCCCCCTCGTTACCGGTTTCGTCTTCGTCAACCGGTGTAATGCCGAGCTCGCGCTCACGCATGATCGTGTAGACCCGCGCTATTTCGCGGCGAACCGCACGCAGTCGGCCATGGCTTTCCAGCTGCCCGGTGGCTGCCTGAAAACGTAGGTTGAATAGTTCTTCTTTGGCTTCGGTGAGCTTCGTGACGAGTGCCTCGTCGTCCATTCCCCGCAACTCTGTTGTCGCAGTCAACGCGGCCATTAGTCTTCACCCACTTCGCGCCGAACAATGCGGCATTTCATTGGCAGCTTGTGCATCGCACGTGTGAGTGCTTCCTTCGCTGCCTTCTCGTCCGGGTAAGTCAGTTCAAACATGATTCGGCCCGGCTTGACGTTGGCGACCCACCACTCAGGCGAGCCTTTACCCGAACCCATTCGAGTTTCAGCTGGCTTCTTGGTGATCGGTCGATCTGGATAAATCGTGATCCACACCTTGCCACCACGCTTGACGTGACGGGTGATAGCAATACGCGCAGCTTCAATCTGGCGGTTGGTGACATATGCAGGCTCTAGTGCTTGCAGTCCCCAGTCACCAAAGTTGACTGCTGTGCCCCCCTTTGCAGCTCCCGAGTGACCCGGGTGGTGCTGCTTGCGGTGCTTTACTTTGCGCGGAATAAGCATGCTCAGCTCTCCTCTGCGTTCATGGGAGTTGCTGATGCTGCGGTCTCGGCCGATGCGTCGGGCTCAGCGTGGGCAGCAGGCGCGGCTTCGGCGGGTGCGGCTTCAGCCGCTGCCGCGGGAGCAGGAGCTTCTTCGGTCCGCGGTGGACGGGCCGATCCGCCCCGGCCTGCGTCGCGTCCGCCACCACGGTCATCGCGACGGTTACGCGGACCGCTACCTGGACGTGCCAGACGTGCGGCCTGCTGTGCTTCGCGTTCGGTGCGGTCCGTCGACACTTCGCCGTGGTAGATCCACACCTTGACGCAGATGCGACCAAATGTGGTGCGTGCTTCGTAAAAGCCGTAGTCGATGTCGGCACGCAGCGTGTGCAACGGAACGCGACCTTCGCGGTAGAACTCGG
>JAHEXM010000143.1:0-3049 GCA_023252115.1 Micrococcales bacterium
AAGTACGCCTGACACCCCTTGCTACGACCCGGACGCGACCTCGCCCCCGAGTCAGGATCGAGACGATTCGGTCAGCCTCAGAGAGCTTTTGGGTCAGCAGGACGACCCCGATCTCTCTGTAGGTAGGCACAAGGTTCAGTGTGCCCTTTGATCGCCCGCGAGATACGTTAGAGGGCGTGTCGGTCGATGATCTCGTCATCGTGGCGAACCGGCTACCAGTCGAGGCCGTGGAGAACTCCCACGGCGTTGTCTCGTGGCGACGCTCGCCTGGCGGTCTCGTATCTGCACTTGAGCCTGCCCTGACGGGTAAGAACGCCACTTGGATCGGGTGGACTGGCCACTACCCAAAAGCCGGTGAACTACCACTGCCGCCCATCCCCGAGCGCGACGATGACCGCGATTACCGGATCTTCGAAGTTCCCCTTGAGCGCGACGATGTCGAGCAGTTCTATGACGGATTCTCGAACTCAGCATTGTGGCCGCTCTACCACGACGCCATCGTGACGCCGCAGTATCACCGGCATCAATTCGACGCGTACCGACGCGTGAACATGATCTTCGCGCAAGCCGCGGCGCGAGCTGCCGCGCCGGGCTCGACCGTGTGGGTGCAGGACTATCAGCTGCAACTTGTGCCGGCGATGCTGCGCTCGCTACGCCCAGATGTGCGGATTGGTTTCTTCTTGCACATCCCGTTCCCTGCGCCGGACTTGTTCCTGCAACTGCCATGGCGCCGCCCAGTTGTACTCGGCTTGCTTGGTGCCGACTTGATCGGATTTCACACGCCCGGCGGCGCAGCCAATTTTCAGGCCGTCACCGAACGACTACTTGGCTGGCCGTCACACGACAACGTCGTCGAAGTGCCCGCCGCGCATGGCGGTCGGCGTGCCGCACGCATCGGAGCATTTCCGATTTCAGTCGACGTTGGTGAAATCGACCGGTTGGCCCGTGATGAATCTGTCATCAAACGGTCCATCGAATTGCGCGGCGAACTTGGTAACCCAAAGACAATGTTGCTCGGGGTGGACCGCCTCGACTACACCAAAGGCATCGACGTTCGACTTCGCGCCTACACGGAACTATTGCACGAGCGCCGACTTGATCCTGGTGACACTGTTCTAGTTCAAGTCGCGACACCGAGCCGCGAGAACGTCGACGAATATCAACGCATCCGAGATGATGTTGAACTCATTGTCGGACGGGCCAACGGCGACTTGGGTAGCTTGGGAGCCCCGGCTATTCATTATCTGCGGCAGCCGTTGCCGATATCGGAACTCGTTTCGCTCTACTTGGCAGCAGACATCATGTTGGTGACGCCGCTTCGCGATGGCATGAATCTGGTCTGCAAGGAATATGTTGCGGCGCGTGTCGATGGTGGTGGCGCACTTGTTTTGAGCGAGTTCGCCGGTGCCGCCCGCGAGTTGCCGCAAGCTTGGCTCGTCAATCCGTACGATGCTGATGGCGTCAAGGAGGCAGTCGTAGCTGCAGCCACCGCGCCGGTCGATGAGAAGCAACGCAGAATGCGTGCCATGCGGGCGCATGTTGCCGACCACGATGTTCAGCGGTGGGCGCGCGAGTTCCTTGACACACTGGCCGAAGGAAGCAACAACTCAGTCGTGCGATCGGAGACGAGTAGCTCATGACGTTGCGGGTGCCGCGGGTGCCAGCGCAACCAAGTCTGCCCAAACGCTCAAGGTCAACGTCAAGAATCCCGTCCGACCTGCGAAATGCCCTCACCGAAATCGCACGCACCGGCGTACTTCTCGTCTCGTGTGACTACGACGGCACGCTAGCCCCCATCGTCGAAGACCCCACCCAAGCTCGACCACTTCCAGAAGCAGTTGGGGTTCTTCGCCGTTTGGCCGCTTTACCTGCGACCGAAGCATCGGTTGTTTCCGGTCGCGCCCTGCGTGACTTGGCTGCAATGTCCCGCCTTCCGGCCGAAGTCACGCTTGTTGGTAGCCACGGTGCTGAGTTCGACTTGGGATCGATTCACGGAATGAATGACTCGCGTACCGCTCTGCTCGGAAAAGTGACTGCCGAGTGTGCGCGCGTGATTGCGGACGTGCCAGGAACACAGCTCGAAATCAAACCTGCTGGCATTGCAGTACACACGCGGACTGCGAGCAAGAAAGACGCCAACCGCGTCCAAAAGCAGCTTGTCGAAGGCGTTGCCACTTGGCCACACGTGCACCTGACCCGCGGCAAAGAAGTTATGGACTTTGCCGTTATTCATGCTGACAAAGGAACGGCTGTTGAACATCTGCGTGAACAGTTTGAAGCCACGGCAACAATCTTTATAGGTGATGACATCACTGACGAGCGAGTGTTCACGACTTTGGGTGACACCGACGTTGGTATCAAAGTCGGTAAGGGTGACAGTGCCGCCGCCTACCGCGTTGCCGGGCCCGAAGATGTCATCGAAGTCTTGAGCTTGCTCGCAGAACTTCGGCATGCCTGGCTTGCTGGAGCGAACGCGATTCCAATTGAAGACCATGCGCTGCTCGCCGACGGAACAGATGTTGCGCTTCTGACGCCGGACGGCAGCATCAACTGGCTTTGTCATCCGAGCCCTGACGCTCCAGCGATTTTCTCTGGACTCCTCGGCGACCCCGAATCAGGTAATCTGTCAATTCGTCCAGCACATGGCGGTCGGCCACTGAGCGTGAACTACCTCGACGGAACGATGATCGTCGTGACGAAGTGGGCTGGCGTCGCCGTGACCGATTACCTTGATCGAACTTTCCGCACCGAATCGGGACGCGAATCGCAGTTGCGACTGATTCGGGCAATTTCGGGCACCGCGCCGGTCGTCGTTAGCTTTGCACCGCGCCCGCAGTTCGGCGCTGTTCCGGTCAAACTCAAACCGGTGTCGAACGGCATCAAGGTCACGGGGTCGGCAGACCCGCTTGTTCTGGTGGCCCCTGGACTCAAATGGGAAATCACCAAATCAGGTCCCCATGAAACTGCCACAGCAAGGGTTGACCCAAGCAAAGGCGACGTGGTCATCGAGTTGCGAGCAGGAACCGACGACATGGCCAAGGAACGACGC
>JAHEXM010000143.1:3059-5533 GCA_023252115.1 Micrococcales bacterium
GCAGTACTGGCGCTATTTCGTGGGTCGGTTACATACACCGGAGGGCTACGACGATGCGGTCGAACGGTCGGCGCTCACACTCAAGTCAATGTGCTACTCACCCACGGGTGCTGCACTAGCTGCAGCGACAACAAGCCTGCCCGAGTGGGTTGGTGGGATCCGAAATTGGGATTACCGATACTGCTGGCTGCGGGATGCAGCGATGACTGTGCATGCCCTCTCGTCATTAGGCAGCACTGCTGAAGCTGACGCTTACATCGTGTGGCTGGCCACCATCCTGGACTCGGTCGCGTCACCAGACCGCGTTCACCCTTTGTACTCACTCGACGGCAACATACTTGGACCGGAAGCTGTCGTGGACACGCTGCCGGGATATGCGGGCAGTCGGCCGGTGCGCATTGGCAATGCCGCCCAGGGTCAAGTCCAGCTCGACGTTTTTGGACCTATATGCGCGATGATTGCCACAACCGCTGACGTTCGCGGTGTCACCGGTCGCGATCTTGAGGTCGTCAATGCCTGCGTCGAGGCGGTTCGTCGACGGTGGAAGGAACCCGATCACGGCATCTGGGAAATTCGCGATGCACCGCGAGACCATACGCACTCTCGGGTGATGTGTTGGCAGGCAGTTGATCGAGCCATCGCGGTCGTGGCCAAGACCAATAGCTCGCGTCCCGATTGGGAGACGCTGCGCGAAGAAATAGCACAGGACATTTTGACCAATGGGTGGAATGCAACGGCCAACACATTTGTCTCGGCCTACGGGCGCGACGACGTGGATGCCGGAGTGCTCAGCGTGATAAACGCTGGACTACTCCCCGGTGATGACCCGCGCTCGATTGCGACAATTCGAGCAGTTGAAGCATCGTTGCGCGACGGCCCAACCGTCTATCGCTACCGGCACGACGATGGGCTGCCCGGTACTGAGGGCGGGATGCACTTGTGCACGACCTGGTTGATTGAAGCCTACGCGGCCGCCGGCATGATCGATGAGGCGCGAAACTTGTTTGAGCAACTGCTTGACTGCGCAGGACGCACCGGACTGTTACCGGAAATGCACGATCCCAGTGCTGGACGCGGCCTTGGTAACCATCCCCAGGCGTATTCGCACCTCGGACTCATCCGTTGTGCCATCACACTCGCGAACGCCCAGAAGGCCGCCGCCTAGCCTCCACCCGCCGCAATGTGGAACTTTCCGTCCATAGTGGGTACAGGATGTTCCACCTTGCGGAGCGGCCGGAACGTCGTTAGAAACCGAGTTTGCGCAATTGCTTGGCATCGCGTTGCCACTCTTTAGCGACGCGGACATGAAGGTTCAGATACACGGGCACTCCGACCAATGCCTCAATCCCAACACGAGCATTACTTCCGATCTGTTTGAGTCGTGAGCCACCTTTGCCGATCACAATGGGTTTCTGACTCTCGCGCTCAACGTGAATCGTGGCGTGAATGTCCATTAGGGGCTTCTCGACCGGTCGATCTTCGCGCATCTGCATCTCATCGACGGTGGCAGCGATTGAGTGCGGCAATTCATCATCGACGTCTCGCAAAGCCGCTTCCCGGATCAGTTCGGCAATCAGCGCTTCTTCGGTCTCGTCGGTGATCGTTGCCGGGTCAAACAGTTGCGGGCCCAGTGGCAGGCGAGACATCAGAACGTCTGCCACCACCTCGGCCTGCTCACCGGTAACGGCAGAGACAGGAACATAGTCAGCAACGTTCAATCCGACTTCGGTCGCCAATTCCTGAGCCATTGCGAGTCGCTGCGCGACCGTATCGGGATTCACCAAGTCGGTCTTCGTCACGATAACCACAATTGGCGATCGCTGAACTTGCGCTAGTTCAGTTGCAAGGAAGCGATCACCCGGTCCGAGCTTCTCGTCAGCAGCCAAGCAGAGTCCAATCACATCTACTTCAGTCCAGTTTGCGCGAACGAGGTCGTTGAGTCGTTCGCCCAACAATGTCCGCGGTTTATGTAGACCCGGAGTATCGACAATGATCAATTGCCCGTCGGTACGCGTGAGGATGCCGCGAACGGTTCGCCGTGTTGTCTGCGGTTTGGGCGAAGTGATCGCGATCTTTTGACCAACGAGTCGATTGATCAGCGTTGACTTGCCAGCATTCGGGCGTCCAACAAGTGCTGCGAATCCGCTGCGGTACTCAGAATGTTCGGCCGTCACCGGTGAACGTCGGCAACTGTGGTACTTACGACGGCGCCATCAGCACTACAGATCAACACAGGCACGTTGCCATGCCCGAGCTCGGCCAATTCGACCAAGCCAATAATTGTCGTGTTCGACAAATCACCGGATACCACCGCAGCAGCTTCAACTCCCGTGGCCCCCGCTGCCGCAGCTTGTAGGACCGCCAGCTGTAACGCACTTACGCCGAAGTCTCCCAGCGCAACGGTTGCACCCGAGTAAGTACGACCAGTTTCGTCGCGAACTGCGGCACCCTCGAATGCATTAATCCTGCCGCGC